>JBKJOC010000474.1:0-4059 GCA_046595725.1 Candidatus Eiseniibacteriota bacterium | reverse complement strand
ATCACCGCCGATTCGCGCGAGGGCCATCATACCGAGGAGGAGGCGCGTACGATCCTGGCCGAGTCGCTGGCGGGCGGCCGCGACTCGGAAGTCAGGCGGCGGCTGGTCGAGCGCGCGTTCGAGTTCGCGAAGAAGCGCGCGCGCCAGTTCATGATCCCGCGCGCCGACATCGTGTTCCTCGACGTCGAGCGTCCCCTGCCCGAGAACCTCGAGACCGCGCGGCGCGTGGGCTACACGCGCTACCCGCTGGTGATGGGATCGATCGACGACGTGATCGGCATCGTCCACATCCGGGACCTCGCTGCCGCCGAGGGTCGCATGACGGAGTCCGCGGAGTTGCGCCGGTTCGCGCGCGAGCCGCTGTTCATCCCGGAGGCCAGCCCGGCGGACGTCCTGTTGCGGCAGTTCCAGTCGCGGCGGCTGCACCAGGCCATCGTGGTCGACGAGTACGGCGGGACCTCGGGATTGGTCACCCTCGAGGACCTGCTCGAGGAGCTGATCGGCTCGGAGATCCAGGACGAGTTCGACTCGGGCGAGGCCGCGCCCGTGCTGGCGCTGGGCGACGGGGCTTACAACGTCGCGGGCGGCTTCGCGCTCGAGGAGCTGTTCGGGCTGCTCGACAGCGAGCTCAACGAGGACGAGGAGGAGGACTCGGTCACGGTGGGCGGCTATGTGCAGAATCGCCTGGGGAGGATCGGCCGCGTCGGCGACGTGGTGCCGCTCGGGCCCGAGCACGCGTTGCGCGTCCTCGAGACCCGCCAGCGCCGCGTGCTACGCGTGCTGGCGGGCCCGCGGGACCGTGTGCTGGTTACGCAGCCGGCGCCTTCGAAGCCTCTGCCGTCTCCGCCGACCGCGCCTTGAAGGCGCGGCCGAGCGCGATCGCGATGCCGAGCCAGATCAGGACCAGCGCGGCATTGACCATCGCAAAGTGGCGCGGCGTGAACGCCATCCAGGTCGTGCCCGCGAACACCAGGCCCGCCGAGGTCACGTCCCCGAAGCGCACGAAGAACGTGTCGACAGCCTGCTTGGCCTTGTACTTCGCCTCGCGGCTGGTCGGCAGGAACAGCGTCTGCCGCGCCGTGTTATTGAGCGAGTAGTCGAGCGAGTTCTCGGCGATCTTGGCCGTCCGGATGAACGCCAGAAGCGGCACGAACGCGAGGGTGGCGTAGGCTCCCAAAGAGACCAAAGGCAGCACCAGCAGCGCCCCCGCCACGCCCAGCCACTTGATCAGGCGCGACACGGCGAACGCCTGGAGCACCGCCGACACGATGTTGACCCAGGTGAAGTAGCCGCCGTAGAACCCGCCGATCCACTTGCCGATGTCACCCTCGGCAAGCTGGCCGCGCCCCACCATGTCCTTCGCGATGTTGGTCAGCGTCTCGCCCAGGATGTATTCGCCGGTGCTGTTGACGAGGTTGAGCAAGAGCATCATGAAGCCGATCAGGAGCAGGTACTTGTCCGCCAGCACGAGAGCGAAACCGCTCTTTCCGGTGATCGGCGCGTCCGCGTCCTCCTTCGACTTTCCGTCTGCCGCGGCCACGCGATCCTGGGCGTGCTTCTTCTCCCTGACGTGGACGAGGTTGGTCAACACCATGCAGACACCGAGGATCCCCGCGGCCATGGCCATCAGCGGGTAGAGTCCGAAACTCTCGATCAGCTGCTTCGCCGCTGCCGAGCCTGAGATCGCACCGAGCGAGGCGCCGAGAGCGATCAGGGCGAACAGGCGCTTGCCCTGGTCAACCGTGTAGACATCGTTGGCGAAGGCCCAGAACTGGGCGATGATCATCAGGTTGAAGATTCCCACCCAGATGAAGAACGCCACGCCGAGCGCGAGCTGGCCCGCGCCGGGCGCGACCGGCTCCGCCCCTTCGACCGGAATTCCGGGAATGCCGACCGACTGTGCCCAGAAGAAGAATCCCACCAGGCAGGCGATGAAGAACAGTGTCACGCCGTTGATCAACTTGACGCGCGAGACGCGCGAGGCGATGGCGCCGTAGACCGGCACGAGGATCAGCAGCAGGACTGCGATCGCGGCCGAGGCATAGCTCTTGATCTCCGCTCCTCCACCCTCGGCCGCCAGGACGAGCGGCTCCCGGATCGTCTTGAGCAGGTAATAGCTCGAGAGCAGGAGGAATACGTCGAGGAACAGGAGGACCGCAGTCAGGCCTTCGCCGCCCCTTACGTCGGTGAAGATGCTGAGGAAATTGTCGAGCATGCCCTTGCGGCGCCCGTCGCGCTCTTCGGGTCTTGCCCCTTCGATCGTCCCGTCGACTGCCATGGATCCTCCTTCAGCGCCCGCGGGCGCGCGTCGAGTCCGGCTGGGTGGGTGCTGCGGTCGCCGCGGGCGGCGCCTTGGTCGGCGCCGGCGCCTTTTGCTTCGGCCGGACCGTGGTCCTCTTCGAGGATGGCTTGACGACCGGCTTGACTCCCTTGGTCGTGTCCGGCGGCGCGGTGGTCGGGGCCTTGACCGCGGGTATCGCGGGGACCGTGGGGCCGCTGGTGGCCGGGATGGGCATCTTGTCCTGGTCGATCCTGGGCGAGCCGAATCGCTTGAGGTCGATCTCCAGGTGATCGATCAGCTTGTCCTTTCCCGAGCCGTCGACGGCGTAGGTGAACAGCTCGCCGCCCCCGTACCAGAGCCTCATGTACACGTAGTTGTAGACCACGGCGGTGACGACGTTCTCCGGCTTGAACATCGCGTCGGGCACCTGGTAGAGCGAGAAGATGCGCGCCGCCTCGGGACCGGTCGCGATCTGGTGGAGCGGGCTGCCGGCGCCGCCCGAGACGATGCAGATCAGCACCGCGTCTCCGGTCGTCAGCAGCGCCCGTTGGTAGTTGTGCTCGTGGCTGGCCGCCAGTACGGCGAGCCCGGCTTCGCGCAGCGCCTTGACCATGGTCTCGCGCCGGTTGTAGAGCACGCTGTCGGCCTGCCACTCCATGCGGTGAAACCCGACCGAGAATGGCGGGTGGTGCATCATCACGAACGCCGGCCCGTTGTGCTCCTTGAGCCGCGCGATCATCCAGTTGAACTGCTCGTTGGTCGCCGCCACCTCGTCCTCGCGCGACCACAGCCTGCCCTCGTCGGTCATGGGGTTCGAGTCGAGCGCGATGAAGCGCACCCAGCCGTCGGCGGAATCGAAACAGTAGTGGAGCAGGTTGCCCGTGATCGGCAGGCCGAGCGCGGTGCGCCAGTTCGCGATTCCGAGCGAGTCGTCCGTGCGCTCGTGGTTGCCGGCGATCGCGAAGTAGGGAATCCTCTCGTACAGGGGCCGCGAGATTCGCATGAAGCGCGTCCAGTGCGAAGGCCTTCGGCCGTCCTTGACCAGGTCCCCCGTGTTGATCACGAGTGACATCTCGTGCCCGTTCGCCTCGAGCGAATCGGTGCGCGCGAGGATGGCGTTGACGACCTGCTTCTCGCGCCCGTAGGTCGGGTTCTTGCGCAGGAGCGCGGGAATGTCGCGCCAGATGGCCAGGTCCGGCACGGTCCCCTTGACCAGGAACAAGGGAATCGCGACGAGGCCCTTGATCCACTTGACGGGATTGAGCGAGAGCATCCCGCGGATGGACCTCAGCTCCCTGCGCAACCGCGTCGTGCGGTAAGCGGGCCGATTGTCGCCCATGAGGATGAAGTCGAGCGTGTCCACCACGAAGCCGCGGCGCAGGCGACCCAGGTAGCGACGCGCGGAGTCCGCCGTGCCCGGCCGGAAGCCCAGCAGCGTATCAGCG
This sequence comes from Candidatus Eiseniibacteriota bacterium, assembly GCA_046595725.1. GTDB lineage: Bacteria > Eisenbacteria > RBG-16-71-46 > RBG-16-71-46 > DASYSL01 > JANPEF01. The sequence continues at coordinate 333 of JBKJOC010000474.1, read as the reverse complement.
AACATGGCCCGCAGCGCCGCGGTCGGCCGGATCGACGGTCCCCCGCCTTCCGGGCCCCCCTCGTCCGAAGACTCTCCACGCTGGTCGCGTGCCGAGTCGCGCGCCGATGCGATGTTCTCGGGCACCACCGGCGCCACGGGATCGACGAACGTGAGCTTCCCAAGTCGCGCGCACCCGAGGAGGAGCAGCGCCGCGAAGAAGAACCCGAGCCTCAGGCGTGCCGAATGCGCGCGATCGTCCACGAATTTCCCTGCTTTCTGAGCGTGAGCTCCACCGGGTCGGCAGAAGACCCTGCAATGCGGAATTCCAGGTCCAGTTCCTGCCCGTCGGCGC
>JBKJOC010000362.1:0-2714 GCA_046595725.1 Candidatus Eiseniibacteriota bacterium | reverse complement strand
ACCTGCCAGAAACAGCGTGATCCCAAGCCGGGAGTGAAGGATCGCGCGCTCACCAACATCCGCCTCGGGGAGCACCGCGATCGCAGCGCGCATTTCCCGCAGACCCTCCTCGCGCTGGCCGGTTCGAACACGACACCAGCCTCTCAGGCTGCGAACTCGTCCTTCGAGACCGGGCGGGAGGGGGGGCGTTTGCGAACCCTCGACCAACCCATCCAGCAATTCGAGCGCACGCTGGTACTGCACCATCTGCGACAGGAGAACCGCGTGTTCGAGCGCCCACTCCGCACTCTTCCCTTCGGCGTCGGACCTGGAGAGCGATCGAGCCGCCGTCCACAGCTCATCCGATCGCGTCGCGTCCCCGGCTTCGCGCCAACGGCGGGCGAGGGTGACCAGAAGGTCCGCCTGCATGCCGGGCTCGAGTCCGGGCATGCGAACGAGCAGCCGTGTGGCCTCATCCGCGATGCCGGTCGACGTCGCGACTGCGGTCTCGAACGCTGCCATCAGGTGGTGACCCGCGGCAGCCGGATCGCCGAGGACCAAGTCGTGACATCCCAGGGAAAGCAGGAGGGCCGGGCGAATCGACTCGTCGTTCACCGATGCGGCTTCGCTTGTCAGGCCGCGCAACTGGTCTCGCAGGCGCTCCCGCGCGGGAAGGAGCGCGGGCTCCGGCGCCAGGCGAAGCGTCCGCGCCAGGGCCTCCGGGACGATTCGCCTCCGCGCGCCCTCGGACTGGACGTGTCCAGCCCACTCGAGGTCTTCGAGCCCGCGGCTCAATGCCGCGAGGTCGAGGCCGCTCACCTGCGCCAGTTCATCCGGCCCGACCAGAGGGGGATATCCCGCGAGCACCACGGCGGCCGCGGCGGCATCCGCGCCAAGCCGCGCGAGCAGGGCGTCCCCCTCGTCATCCACTCCGGGGGGAGCGGAGGCCACGACGTCGCCCTCGCGCCAGCCGTCGCCGTCGCGCACCAGGCGGCCCGACTGGATCCAGCGCTCGAGCTCGAGCAGCATCGTTCCCGGCCACGAGCCGGCGGCGTCGCGAATCCCGGAGACGATCTGCGAGGGGACGGAGCCCCCAAGCCGCTCCGTGAGCAAGCGATCGGCGGCGTTCCGCTCGAGGGCCGTGAGGCCGACGAAAACGGGTGCGGGGGGGTTCTCGAGGCGAAGCAGGTAGCGATAGAGCGCATCCCCGTCGCGCGGCGCGCGCCCCTGGATGAAGAGCAAGGACCAGTTCCCATTCTCTGGCGGCAGCTCGAGGCTCGAGAGTCCGCTCTCGGGCCAGGCATCGAAGTCCTCGAAGACCACGACCGCGCCTTCGGTCGGCTCGATCACCCCGGACCCGGGCTCGATCCAGGCCACGGAGCGGCCGAGCAACTCGGCCTCGACCGCGATCTCGCGCGCCAGGCGCGTCTTTCCCGCACCGTGTGGGCCGTGGAGGACGGCCGCGTGACGCCCCGGCTTCGTGAGCAGCGCCTCGCGCACGCGCGCGAGCACATCGTCGCGCCCGACGACCTGGCCGGAGCGGTGGAGCACGTCGGGCAGCGCCGCCGCGCCGGCATTTCCGCCCGCGTGCCGACGTGCTATCTCGCGCAGATCGCGCGCCGCCGCGGCACGGTGGCGCGGATCGGGCGACAGGAGTCCGAGCAGGGGGGCGTCGAGCCCGGCGGGGACGTTCGCCGCCCGGAGCGGCAGGAGCGTGGGCGCACCCCGGTCCTGCACCTCCAGGATCTCGGCGGCGTCTCGGCCGGGGAATGCCGGCCGGCCCGAGAGCACGCGATAGATCGAGGCGCCGAGCGCATAGAGATCCGAGTCCCGCCCGTACGCCGCGCCTGCGCGCACCTCGGGAGCCACGTATCCCGGCGTCCCGCGCACGCGGCCGCCCGGAGCCTCGCCGATCCTCCCGGCCAGGCCCAGGTCCACGATGCGCGTCTCGAGTGCGTTGTCGGCACCCGAGGTGACAAGCATGTTGGCGGGCTTGAGATCGCAATGCGCGTAGCCAGCCGCGTGCAGGGCGTCGAGGCCGTCCAGGACGTCGCGCGCAGCCCGTAGCGCTCCCTGGACGTCGCCCGGCCGCACCGCGCGCTCGAGCGGAAGGCCATCGAGGAACTCCATCGTGAAGTAGATCTCGCCATCGGGCAGTTGGCCAAAATCGAACACCCGCACCAGGTTCGGATGCTCGATCCGGGCCAGCGCGGCGAACTCGTCCCGCAGTCGCGCCAGGGTCTCGGCGTCGGGGCGCTGCAGGCGCTTGAGCGCGCGCAACTGGTTTTCGCGGGTGTCGAGAACGAGGTCGACCCGGCCCATCGTCCCCACGCCCAGCGGACGGATCACGTCGTAGCGGTCATCGATGCGTTCGCGCATGGGCGGGAGAATAGCGCAAGATCTTGCGCAATGGCCGTTAAAATCAATGCAAACATAATTATTGCAATACTTTACAAGTTGTTGCGCGATTCTGCGAAGAAGAGAAAACCCGCCCGGGCGAGGGCCCGAGCGGGTCGGCGTTGCCCTCGACCAGGCGAGGCTAGCCGTCGATGAAGTAGGTCCGGCAGATGTGGTCGAGCGCCTGCTGCGTCAGTGCCGGCGGGCACTCGTTGAAGCGTGCAAGGTCGATCACGTGCTCCACCAGGTCGCGCGGGTGGCAGGCGCGCAGCGGCCGGCGATGGCGCTGGTAGTACTCGCGCAGCAGGTATTCCACGGCCTCGGGGTCGAAGGGGACG
>JBKJOC010000307.1:0-6260 GCA_046595725.1 Candidatus Eiseniibacteriota bacterium | reverse complement strand
CCACCACCAGCGAGACGGCCGCCAGCAGGAGCCCCTGCCCCCCGATCCTCACGTGCCCTCCTCGCGCGCCTCGTCCCGTCTCAGCTGCGACAGATAATAGCCAAACGCGGTCCCGGCGATCGCGGCAATCACCACCACCTTGAGCAGGAAGCGCGTCGCGACCTCGCCCTTGAGGACCGCGTTGAGCAGCCCGATGACGTCGCCGATCAGGACCGCCGCGCCGAGGAAGAGCGTCAGGTAGGTCAGCCACTTGCGGACGCGCGAGCTGCGGCGGGCCGGGTCGCGCGCGATCGCGCGCTGGGTCGAGACCGAGAGCGCGGCGAAGATCGGGAAGGCCACCAGCAGGTTCGCGATCGACCACCGCACCGAGTCGAGAAAGCGCTCCGTGCTGAGCGGCTGGGTGACGTCGGGAAACGCGCGATCAATGCCGGCGAAGAGGAGCCCGCCGAGCGCGAAGGCGCTGACGTAGAGCGTGGTGAACATCACGAGGTAGAGGAACGTCTCGCGCGCAGACAGGTAGGGACGCGGCCGCGGAACCGGGATCGGGAATTCGACCTCGGCGTAGCGCGCGAGCGCGCGCTGGACCTGGTCTTTCTCCCATCCGGCGCCGAGCAGCACTTCCTCGATGCGCGCCCGCGGCACGCCATCACCGAGGGCGCGCTGCACGAACTCGATCAACTCGTCCTGTCCCGCCATGATCCCTCCCTTGCGCCCAGGCGCGAAAGGCACGGTACCCGGGTTCGACGCCGTGCGCCAGCGGGAGTACCCTGACCGGCATGACCGCCCCCTCCGACCTCGACCCCACCGGCCGCTTCACAGATCGCGTCGACGACTACGTGCGTTACCGGCCGGATTATCCCGCAGCCGCGGTCGAGTGGGTGCTCGCGGGCCTGCCGGCCGGCGTGATCGCCTGCGACGTCGGTGCGGGCACGGGCATCTGGACCGGCCTCCTCGCGGCGCGTGGCGTTCGCGTGATCGCGCTCGAGCCCAACGCCGCGATGCGCGAGGCGGCCCCCGCACTTCCCGGCGTGACCTGGCAGCCCGGCACGGCCGAGGCCACCGGGCTCGACGACGGCGCCCTCGGCCTTGTCACCTCCGCCCAGGCGTTCCACTGGTTTCGCGCAGGCGAGGCGGTGGCCGAGTTCGCGCGTGTCCTCGCCCCGGGCGGGCGCCTGGCGCTGGTCTGGAACCGCCGCCGGCCGGACGACCCATTCACGCGCGGTTACCGCGAGGCGATCGTGGCGGTGGGCGGGGAGACCGCCCTTGAGCGGATGGCGTTCGATCCGGCGGTGGTCCCGGCGCACGGGGGTTTCGCGCCCCTCGAGCGCTTCGTCTGCGAACACGCGCAGGTGCTCGATCGCGCAGGGCTCCACGGCCGCGCGCGCAGCGCGTCCTATGTCCCCAAACAGGGACCGCCCGCCGGGGAGCTCGGCGCGCGGCTGGATGCTCTGTTCGATCAGTACCAGGGCCCCGACGGGCGCGTGCGGCTGGCCTACCTGTGTGAAGCCTGGCGCGCGCCTCGCCTCTAGTTCTGCAGGATCACCTTGCGGGTGTCGTGGATTCCGCCGCCGAAGAAGCGCGCGAACACCACGCCCGATCCGACGGCAGCGCCCGCGTCGTCGCGACCGTCCCACAGCAGCATGGACGGGCCCGCCTCGAAGTCGCCTGAGAGAGTGCGCACGCTGCGCCCCTGCACGTTGGTCAGCGTGATTCGGACGCTTCCCCTGGACGCCAGCGTGAACGCGAATTGCGTGCCCAGGGCGCGGGTCGAGGGATTGGGCCGCGCGCCCGCAAACGCCGTGGTCCACGTCGGCGTGTCCGTGACGACGTCGGTCACGCCCGACGAGAGGCCGGTCGAGGGACCGGGATCGAGACGGATGGCGTGGGTCTCCTCGCCCCGGGTCGCGACGCCGACCACCTGGCCCGCGTCGTTGAGATCGGTCAACAGGACGACTTTCCACTCGGACGGGGCGGTCAGCACCTCGTTGGGGTTGATCGAGCGTCCGCCCTTCACGATCATCGGCACCGTGCCGCCGGTCGCGTTCCAGCTGTAGCCGACCGCGTCGCCGCGCGCGTTCAGGGCCCGGATTTCAGCGTTGGCGAAGCCCGCCAGCGGTGCGATCACGGTGACCTTCTCGCCCTTGACGATCAGCGGCTGCCAGGTGCCCTTGCTGTCGTCGGCTTCGCCGACGATCCGCTGCACGGCGATGTCGCCCGCGTTGTTGACGTCGATCGCCCACGACGGGCTGACCGGGTCGAACGCCAGCAGCGGGTCAGTGCCCACGCCCTTGCTGAAGCGGAACGGCCGGCGCACCACCAAACCGTCCATCGAAGCGCGCGACCCGCCCACCACGATGCCCGCACGATTGACGGCGGTCGCGACCTCGGGAGTCGAGGTGCCGGCCTTGCCGATCGCGAATTGCGGGATGATCGTGAGCTTGCCCGCTTCGAGCAGGCTCGCGCGCGCGCCACTGCGCGTCGCCGGGTCGCCCGTGACGGCGCGGCCGACTGCAATGCCCGCGTCGTTGACGTCGTAGGCTGCGCCGCCCGGAGTTTCGGTGCGCGCGATCGCGAGCGCGCTTGCCTTGCCGGCGGTCCAGCTCACCGCGCGCTTCTGGTCCATCGGGCCGCCCGGCACGTAAGCTTCGCCGACGATGAAGCCGGCGTCGCTGATGCCGATCGCGTCGGAGCAGGGGAAGCCGTCGAGCGTCCCCAGGTCCGTGAGCTTCTCGCCCGACCACAGCACGGCGTGGCGCGCGGCCTCGCCCTTGAGGGTGCTGACACCGGCGATGTCGCCCTTGTTGTTGATCGCGTTGGCGCACGAGTGGCTGCCGCCGAGCGAACCGAGGTCGACCAGGCGATAGCTCTCCGAACCGAAGGACGGCGCGGCGAGCACGAGGAATGAGAGCGAGACGAATGCGGCGGACAGGCGGGGCGACATGGCGTCCTCCAGATGGACAAGGCTCGAATGGGCCGCGCGCAGGCCGGGCGGAAGGATCGCGCTGAGGCGGTCATCGTACCCTGCCCGCGCTCCCTGTGCTAGTGTCCGCGGCCAATCGCCGCCCGGCCCCCGCCGGGCCCCCCGGGTACCCGAGGACCCGTCATGGCCCTGTCCCAACGCGAGCTTCCCGATGGCCGGGTCGAGCTGATCGACGCCGCGGCGCTCGAGCACAGCCCGCTCTACAACCATGACCTGGCCCCGGTGCCGATCGCGCGCCGGACCTGGACCACCTACAACTACGCCGCGCTCTGGGTCTCGATGGCCCACTGCATCCCCACCTACATGCTGGCGTCGGGGCTGATGGCGCAGGGCATGAACTGGAAGCAGGCGCTGTTCACGATCCTGCTGGGCAACACCATCGTCCTGGTCCCGATCCTGCTCAACTCCCACCCGGGCACGAAGTACGGCATCCCCTTTCCCGTGTTCGCACGCGCTGCGTACGGGACCGCGGGCTCGAACCTGCCGGCGCTCATGCGCGCGCTGGTGGCGTGCGGCTGGTTCGGCATCCAGGCCTGGATCGGCGGCGAGGCGCTGCAGACCTTTTTCGCCACGCTGATTCCTGGTTGGCCGGGCATGCTCGGCGCCGGCTTCATGGGTCACACCACGACCGAGTGGATTTCCTTCCTCGCGTTCTGGGGCCTCAACATCTGGATCATCTATCGCGGCATGGACCTCCTGCGCATGGTCGAGAACTGGGCCGCGCCTTACGTGCTGATCGTGACGGCGCTGCTGGTGTGGTGGGCGGTCAAGGCGGCGCACGGCTTCGGGCCGCTGCTGTCGCAGCCCGGCAAGTTCCCCACCATGGAGTCGTTCCTGCCGGTGTTCTGGCCGTCGCTCACCGCGATGATCGGGTTCTGGGCCACGCTCTCACTCAACATGCCCGACTTCACCCGCTTCGGCCGGAGCCAGAAGGAGCAGGTGATCGGCCAGACCGTCGCGTTGCCGACCACGATGTTCGTCTTCGCCGCGATGGGGGTGCTGGTGACGAGCGCGAGCGCCATCCTCTACGGCGAGCCGATCTGGGACCCGATCAAGCTGGTCGGCAAGTTCACCGACCCGTTCGTCGTGGGCTTCGCGATGTTCTCGGTCGTGGTCGCGACGCTGGCCGTCAACATCGCGGCCAACGTGGTGTCGCCGGCGAACGACTTCGCCAACGCGCTGCCGCGGCACATCAGCTTCAAGACCGGCGGCCTGATCACCGGGCTGATCGGCATCCTGATGCAGCCCTGGCGCCTCCTGGCGGACCCCAAGGGCTACATCTTCACCTGGCTCGTGGGCTACTCGGGGGGATTGGGCTCGATCGCCGGCGTGCTGATTGCGGACTACTGGATCGTGCGGCGCCAGAAGCTCGAGCTGGCGGACCTCTATCTCCCGAACGGGCGCTATGGCTCGTGGAACCCCGCGGCCGTGATCGCCACCCTTGCGGGTTGCGCGCTGGCGTGGGGCGGATTGGTCGTCCCCGCGCTCAGGCCGCTCTACGATTACGCGTGGTTCGTCGGGTTCTTCGCCGCGGGCGCGATTTACGTGCTGCTTGAGGCCGCCCGGGGAGCGAAGATGCCCGCATGAGCCCTTTGCCGCGACCACCCTTTCTTCGCCCTTCCGATGCCCCGATCGATTACCAGAAGGATCTCGGCGACCCCGGCCAGCCGCCCTACACGCGCGGCATCTATCCCACGATGTACCGCGGTCGGCGCTGGACGATGCGCCAGTACGCCGGCTTCGGCTCGGCGCACCAGACCAACGCGCGCTTTCACGAGCTGCTGGCCGCGGGGCAGACCGGGCTCTCGGTCGCCTTCGACCTGCCGACCCAGATGGGCTACGACTCGGACCATGCGCGCGCCCTGGGCGAGGTCGGCCGCGTCGGCGTCGCGATCTCGACGCTGGCCGACATGGAGGCCCTGACCGACGGCCTGCCGCTCGACTCTGTGTCGACCTCGATGACGATCAACTCAACGGCGGCGATCCTGCTCTGCCTCTACGTCGCCGTCGCGCGCAAGCGCGGCCTGCCGCTCGAGTCGCTGTCGGGAACGATCCAGAACGACCTGCTGAAGGAATACATCGCGCGCGGAACGTACATCTATCCGCCAAGAGCGTCGCTGCGCATCACGACCGACATCTTCGCCTGGTGCGCCGCGAACCTGCCACAGTGGAACACGATCTCGATCTCGGGCTACCACATCCGCGAGGCCGGCTCGACCGCGGCCCAGGAGCTGGCGTTCACGCTCGCCGACGGGCTGGCCTACGTGAAGGCGGCGGTCGATGCCGGGCTCGACGTCGACACCTTCGCGCCCCGGCTCTCCTTTTTCTTCAACGCGCACAACGACCTTCTCGAGGAGGTCGCGAAGTTCCGCGCAGCGCGGCGACTGTGGTCGCGACTGGTGGTCGAACGCTTCCACCCGCGCGATCCCCGCTCCTCGATGCTGCGCTTCCACACCCAGACCGCGGGCTCGACGCTGACCGCGCAGCAGCCACAGGTCAATGTCGTGCGCACGACGGTGCAGGCGCTGTCGGCGATCCTGGGCGGCACGCAGTCGCTCCACACCAACTCGTTCGACGAGGCGCTCGGCCTCCCCACGGCCGACGCGGCGCGCCTGGCGCTGCGCACGCAGCAGGTGCTGGCCGAGGAGAGCGGCGTGACCGAGGTGGCGGATCCGCTCGCGGGCTCGTGGTACGTCGAGGCCGAGACCACGCGCCTCGAGACCGAGGCCCGCGCCTACCTCGCGGCGATCGACGGCATGGGCGGGATGCTGAAGGCGATCGAGACCGGCTACGTGCAGCGCGAGATCCACGAGGCGGCGTACGCCCACCAGCAGGCGGTCGAGGCGGGCACGGTGGGCGTGGTCGGGGTCAATCGCTTCGCGCTCGAGGAGGCGACGCCGTCGAACGTGTTCGAACCGGACCGCGCGGTCGAGGCGGAGCGCGCGGCTTTCCTCTCGGAGTGGCGCGCTGTGCGCGACGCGGCCGCCTGCGAGTCGGCGCTGGCCGGCGTCGAGGGCGCGGCGCGCGGCACCGAGAACCTGCTCCCCCATATCCTCGCGGCGGTCGAGGCGCACGCGACCCTGGGCGAGATCTCGGACCGCCTGAGGGACGTGTTCGGGGTCTACCGGCCGCCTTCGCTATTCTGAAGCGTCACGCTCCGGTGGGATCGTTCCAGGCGGCGGGATTGGTCTCGAGTTCCTTGTCGGCCTGGTCGCACAGCGCCTCGTACTCCTTGCGATCGCTCGGCAGCCCGTCGAGCGCGAGCACCAGGTGCGCCGCC
>JBKJOC010000288.1:0-5163 GCA_046595725.1 Candidatus Eiseniibacteriota bacterium | reverse complement strand
GACGTTCACGCGCCCCCCTCCCAGCGCCAGTCCCTGATCTCGGGCAGGTCCTCGCCATGCTGGACGATGTACTCGCGATGGCGCTTCCTGCGCGCGCGCATCTCCTGCTCGAGCGCGTGCGCAGCGGAGTCGGTGCGCCCGACACGCCTCAAGACGTCCAGCACGAGGTGGAAGCGGTCGAGGTCGTTGCGCACCACCATGTCGAACGGAGTCGTGGTGGTGCCCTCCTCCTTGTAGCCGCGGACGTGGAGCCTCGTGTGGTGCGCGCGCCGGTAGGTCAGGCGGTGGATCAACCACGGATAGCCGTGGAAGGCGAAAACGGTCGGCACCGAAGGCGGGAACAGGGCGTCGTAGGCGGCATCGCTCAGGCCGTGAGGATGCTCGGACTCGGGTTGGAGCGTCATCAGGTCGACGACGTTGACCACCCGCACCCGCAGGTCCGGCAGGTGGGTGCGCAGCAGCTCGGCCGCGGCGAGGGTCTCGATCGTCGGCACGTCGCCCGAACACGCGAGCACGGCGTCGGGTGCGCCGCCGTCGTTCGACGCCCACTCCCAGGTCCCGATGCCCGCCGCGCAATGAAGGCGCGCCGCCCTCAGGTCGAGCCACTGCGGCGCGGGCTGCTTGCCGGCGATGATGACGTTGACGTAGTTGCGGCTCTTGAGGCAGTGCTCGGTCACGCACAGGAGCGTGTTGGCGTCGGGCGGCAGGTAGACGCGAATCACGTCCGCCTTCTTGTTGACCACGAGGTCGATGAAGCCCGGGTCCTGGTGGCTGAACCCGTTGTGGTCCTGGCGCCAGACATGGGACGACAAGAGGATGTTGAGCGAGGCGATCGGCCGCCGCCACGGCAGGTCGCCCGCGACCTTGAGCCACTTCGCGTGCTGGTTGAACATCGAGTCGACGATGTGGATGAACGCCTCGTAGCAGGAGAACATGCCGTGGCGGCCGCTCAGGAGGTAACCCTCGAGCCAGCCCTGGCAGAGGTGTTCGCTCAGGACCTCGAACACGCGGCCGTCGGGCGAGAGATCCTCGTCGCCCGGGAGCGTCGGCAGGAGCCAGCGCCTTCCTGTTTCCTCGAACACCGGGTTCCAGCGGTTCGACGCGGTCTCGTCCGGGCTGAACAGGCGGAAGTTCTTCGCCTTTCGGTTCGCCTTGAGGACGTCGCGCAGGTACGCGCCCTGGACACGCGTGGCCTCGCCGTCGATCGCGCCGGGCGCCGGCAAGGAAAGCGCGTGACGCTCGAGTAGCGGCAGCTCGAGATCGACCAGCAGCGCGCCGCCATTGGCCCGCGGCTGGGCGCCCATCCTCCTGTCGCCCCGGGGCGCGAGCGCGGCCAACTCGGGGCTCAACGCGCCGGCGGCGTCGAACAGCTCGGCCGGCTGGTAGCTCTTGAGCCAGCGCTCGAGCACCTTGAGGCGCTCGGGGTGCGAGTGCACGTCGGCGAGCGGGACCTGGTGCGAGCGGAACGTGCCAAGGACCTTCTTCCCCTCGACCGTCCTGGGGCCCGTCCAGCCCTTGGGGCTCCGCAGCACGATCATCGGCCAGAGCGCGCGCGCGACGTTCCTGCCGCGGCCCGCGCGGGCGCGCGCCTGGATCGCGCGGATCAAGCGGATGGCCTGGTCCATCGCGCGCGCCATCGCGCGGTGCATCGAGCCGGGCTCGCTGCCCTCGACGAAGATCGGGACGTGGCCGTAGCCGCGCATCAGGGCCTCGAGCTCGGCTTTGGGCACGCGCGCGAGCAGGGTGGGCCCGGCGATCTTTGCGCCGTTCAAGTGGAGGATCGGCAGCACCGCGCCGTCGGTCGCCGGATTGATGAACTTGTTGGCGTGCCAGCTGGTCGCCAGCGGCCCGGTCTCCGCCTCGCCGTCGCCGACGACGCAGAGCGCGATCGTGCCCGGCAGGTCGAGCACCGCGCCGTAGGCGTGGGCCAGCGAATAGCCGAGCTCGCCGCCCTCGTGGATCGAGCCCGGCGTCTCGGCCGCGACGTGGCTCGGGATGCCGCCCGGGAACGAGAACTGGCGCGCCAGCCGCAGCAGCCCCGGCTCGTCGCGCGTGACCTCCGGATACACCTCGGTGTAGGTGCCTTCCAGGTAGACGTTCGCCACGATGCCGGGGCCGCCGTGTCCGGGTCCGCAGACGAACAGCATGTCGAGGTCGTAGTCGACGATCGCGCGGTTCGCGTGCGCATAGATGAAGTTGAGGCCGGGCGTGGTGCCCCAGTGGCCGAGCAGGCGCGGCTTGACGTGATCGAGCGTGAGCGGGCGACGCAGCAGCGGATTGTCGAGCAGGTAGATCTGGGCGACCGACAGGTAATTCGCGGCGCGCCAGTAGGCGTCCAGCGCCTTCAGGCGGGCGGCGAAGGACGGCGCGCGCCCCGTGCGCGGCTTCGTCCCGGCTTTCGTTTTCTTCGCGGGCATCGTGCTCCTCCAGGGGTGGCCTCCGGATTATAGGCACGCGCCCGGCCCGGGGACGGCTTCCTCTTCCAGCGGGCGTGCCCGAGGGGGTATGTTCCGGGAGTTCTCGCGATTTTCGGCCATCACGCATTCCCGGCGGATCCCACGTGCTCTCGCTCCCGCGCGCCCTCAAGTCGATCGAAGCCCTCAAGGCCGGCGCCCCGGCCGTGCTCACCGCCTATGCCAGGAACGAGTCCAGCGACCCGCGGGCGCTCAAGACGCTGCAGGACGAGCGCCTGCGCCGCCTCGTCCACCACGCGGCCGAGCACGTCCCGTTCTGGAAGCGCCGCTTCGCGCGCTACGGCATTCGCGCCACCGAGGTGCGCTCGATCGCGGACCTCGCTCTCCTGCCGCCGCTCGAGGATCGCGACCTGGCCGACTTCGGCGCCGACCTCCTGTCCGAGGGCGCGCCGGCGGGCTCGCTGTTCGAGGTCGCCTCGCTCTCGACGCCACGCCGCGTGGTGCGCGTCGACAGTGTCGCGCGGCGCGAGCGCGTCGCCGACGAGCTGCGCCACGTCGAGTGGACGGGGCTCGATTGGCGCGCCCCGCGCGCGGCGTTGGTCGGGCGTGACGAGCGCGGCGATGCGCTCGAAGGCGCGAGCGGCCGCATGCGCGCGGCGCTGCGCAGCGGCGTGTGGCTCAATCCCGCGCGTGCCGGCGAGGATCTGGTGCGGCGCTTCGCCGCCGACGCCGGCCGCGCCCGGGCCGAGCTCCTGACCGGCATGCCGGCCGCGCTCGAGCGCGTCGCCGACGCGATCGAGACCGGCGCCGCCACGAGCGGCACCGCGCCGTTCCGCCCGCGCGCGGTGCAGTCCTGGGGCGAGTGCCTGACCGACGAGCGGCGCGTCCGCCTCGAGACCGCGTTCGGCGCGCCGGTGTATAACGTCTACAAGACGCACGAGTTCGGCGAGCTGGCGCACGAGTGCCGCGAACGCTCGGGCCTCCACGTCACGATGGAACGCGCGCTCATCGAGTTCGTGCAGGAGGACCGCACCGCGCCCGAGGGCGTCGACGGCGAGATCCTGGTGACCGCGCTCGACAATCTCGCGATGCCGCTCTTTCGTTACCGGGTGGGCGACATCGGCTGCCGCATCCCCGCCTCGCAGGCCTGCGGCTGCGGCAGGACGAGCGAGCGCATCCTCTTGACCGACGGCCGCGCCTCCTCTCTCGTCACCTCGCCATCGGGACGGCGGGTCCACCCCGATTGGTTCGAATGGCTGTTCGAAAGCGTTCCCGGCGTGCTCGACTGGCACGTCGCGCAGCCGGCGCCCGCCGAGCTGGCGCTGACGCTCGTGCGTGATGGCGCGTGGCGCGAGGAGGCCGAGCCCTGGCTCAAGAACACGCTCAGGGACCTGGACCCGGCGTTCAAGGTCCGGCTCGATTCCGCCGAGTCGCTCCCGGCGCGCGCCGACGGACGGCGCGAGCGCGTGGCCTCGAGCGTCCCCTTGTCGTGGGCCGGGAGCTTCGATTGATCCTCGGGGTCGGCGTGGACCTGGTGCAGGTCGAGCGCATGGAAAAGGCGCTCGCGCGCGGCGAGCGCTTCCAGCGCCGGCTGTTCACGCCCGCGGAGTCCGCCTACTGCTTGAGGCACACGCGACCCGCGATGCACTTCGCGGCGCGCTTCGCGGCCAAGGAAGCGGGCATGAAGGCGATCGGCACCGGCTGGTCCAACGGTGTCGGCTGGAAGGACTTCGAGGTCACGCTCGATGCGCGCGGGCGTCCCAATCTGCTGATCAGCGGGAGGGCGGCCGAGATCGCGCGCGCGATGGGCGCGACCCACACCGTGGTCTCATTGGCGCACGACGGCGGGTTCTCGATCGCCGTGGTCGCGATCGAGGGCGAGGCCGGCGCCTCGGCCGAGGCGTGGCTCACCGGCCGCGCGGCGATCGACCTGCCCGAGACCGACGACGTGGTGAGCGAGCTGCTCGAGGGCACGCCCGGCGTCTCCTCGATCCCGTCCACCGGCCCCGACGACAGCATCCAGCAGCCGTGAAGCGCGTCCTGGTCGCCAACCGGGGCGAGATCGCGGTCCGCGTGATCCGCACGCTGCGCGACCTCGGCCTGACCTCGATCGCCGTCTACAGCGACCCCGACCGCGCCGCGCTCCACGTCCTGCTCGCCGACGAGGCGTATCGCCTGGGCCCTGGCCTCGCGCGCGAGAGCTACCTCGACATCGCCCGGGTGATCGCCGTCGCCCGGGCCGCGCGCGCCGACGCCGTCCATCCCGGCTACGGGTTCCTGTCGGAGAACGCCGAGTTCGCGCAGGCCGTGCTCGACTCCGGCATGACGTTCATCGGGCCGCCGCCGCGCGTGATCGCGAGCCTCGGGAACAAGCTGGCGGCGCGGGAGATCGCGCGCGCGGCGGGTGCGCCGCTGGTGCCGGGCTCGCCCGGGCCGGTCAACGATCTGGCGGCCGCGGCCGGGGCGGCGCGTGCGATTGGCTATCCCTTGATGCTCAAGGCCGCGGCCGGCGGCGGCGGCAAGGGCATGCGCGTGCTGCGCGAGGCGGGCGAGCTGACCAGCGCCTTCGAGCTCACCCGCGGCGAGGCGAAGGCGGCCTTCGGCGACGACTCGGTGTACCTCGAGCGCTACATCGAGCGCCCGCGCCACATCGAGGCCCAGATCCTGGCGGACGCGCACGGCAACTACGCGTTCCTCGGCGAGCGCGACTGCTCCGTCCAGAGAAGGCATCAAAAGGTCGTGGAAGAGA
>JBKJOC010000430.1:0-5711 GCA_046595725.1 Candidatus Eiseniibacteriota bacterium | reverse complement strand
CAGGTCGACGTCCGGGAGAATGGTCGTGTCCGGCATGACGTCGCGGGCGTGGAACGTGATCTTGACGTTCTTCGCCGCGAGCGAGCGGATCTCGAGCTGCTTCTGGAACAGCGAGCCCAGCCGCCAGCTGATCGCGACGGTCTCGGCCGAAATCTCGAGGCGGTCGTTCGCGTAGGAGATGTCGTGCACGACGAGCGGGCTGCGGATCGGCCCGTCGAGATCGCGGATCTTGATCTCACCCGGCAGGAGGGCGCCCAGCCGCTCGAAGCCCCACTTCGAACCGGGATCGGTCGAGATCACCCACCACGACGTGCCGCCGATCACCGCCCCGATGACGAGCAGGATCAGCGCCACCGACGCCAGGATGCGATGTGTCCGGTGGATCATCACAGGTCGGGTCCGATCCGCAAGTGGATGCGCAGGGGGTGGCTCTCGCTGCTGAGCGCCCACGCGCCGTCGACACGCACGGGGCCCACCGGCGAGAGCCAGCGCACCCCCACCCCGGCGCCGCTCTTGAGCGGGTCGCCGAAGCGGTCCACCGCGTTGCCGATGTCGAAGAACGTCGCCACGCCCCAGCGCCGCATGATGCGGTGCTCGAACTCGACGCTGCCGATCATGAGGTTGGGCCCGCCCACGACCAGGCCGGTCGCCTCATCGATCACGCCGAGTTCGTGGTAGCCGTAACCGCGCACGCTGTTCGCGCCCCCGGCGAAAAAGCGCAGCGTGGGCGGCAGCTCGTGAAAGTCGCGCACCGCCGTCCACGCCAGCTCCACCCGCCCGAGCAGGCGGTTTCGGCCCCCGATCGGGGCGATGCCGTGGTTGCGGGTCGTGAGCTGGAAGAACGTCTGGTCGGAAAGGACGGCATCGAGTGCTCCGCGCGCGCTCACCGACAGGCGGTAGCCCCGCCGGACGTTGATCGGATCGTCCGCCTCGATACGCACGTATTCGGTGAGCGGCGTCAGGAGTCGCGTCGTCCCCGAGTCGGGCCCGACCTCGAATTGCTCGCGCCGGTACTCGAGACCATAGGTCTGCTGCCAGGGACCGCGCGGGCTGGTGGCGCGCAGGCTACCGAGCCAGGTCTTGCTGTCGCTCGTATTGGTGTTCTCCTGCTGATAGCCCACGGAGGTCGTGAACAGTCCGGACCCGAGGCGCCCGCGCGGGATCGAGTAGCGGGCGGTTGCCCTTTTCTGCTTGAGCGACCCCGATGTCTCGACGCGGGCGCGGTGACCCCAGCGGTTGAGCCGGCGGAACTCGACCGCGCCGTTGCCCTGCGGGCCGGTGTCGGTGCCGTAGCCCGCGCCGGCTTCGAAGCGGAGCCGCTTGCTGGGCGTCAGCTTGACCACGATCGGGACCTCGGTTCCCTGCGCCAGGTCACGGCGCGGGGTCACCTCGGCATAGGTGAAGTAGTTGCTCTCCCTGAGCTTGCCCTGGAGTTCGAGCAGGGAGCGGTAGTTGAGCGGCTGGCCGCGCTTGAAGTCCACCATGCCCTGCAGCAGGCGGTCGCTCAACACAGCCTGCTCGAACTGCACGGGTCCGAAGCGGTAGCGCGGACCGGTGTCGTAATGGAGCACGATGCTGGCGGTCGAGGCCGACGGATCGACGTCGACGCGCTGCGCGGTGAACGTGCCGTCGAGGTAACCGTTGCGCGCCGCCCATTCGTTGATCGCGATCTTGCCCAGCTCGTAGGATGCGTGCAGCAGGGGATCGCCCTTGCTCAAGGGGAAGCTCCGCACCAGGCGACGCAGCTCGCTCTCCTGCGACCCCTCGCCCGTGACGGCCAACTCGAGTGCGGTCACCTGGACGCGCGGACCCGGCGTGACGCGATAGACTGCGAGCCAACCCTTGGAGGTGCGCTCGAGCGTCCCATCGACCAGCGGGCGATACCAGCCGAACGGCTCGAGCGCCTTCTTGATCTCCTCGGGAGCGCGTTCGTGCAGGCGCTGGACCTGCAGGTCGGTGAGCTTGTCCTTGTCCTGGTGGTCGAGGGTGACCAAAGCCTCGGCGTTGTCCTCGGCATCGCCCGAAAGCCCTTCGAGGCGCACGTCGACCTCGACGGCGCCGACGCGGCTCGGCACCCCCGAAAGGGCGAAGCAGAAGCAGAGGAGAAGCAGGACGCCAACGCGCCCATCGATTCGAACCACGGCCACCTCGGATCGCACGGCCCAGAGTCAGCCGACGGCACATGCAGGTGCCGGCCGTCCGGTCAGGCGCCCTCGAAGCGGGGGCGCTGTCCTCGGATTCCTCATGACGGTAACAGCACCCGCACGGGCGGGCCGAAATTCCATGTCAAACCGCGGCCGAACTTGCCGATATTCCCGCTGGGGGTCCTTGCATGAACGATCGACCGACACCACCACAGGGGCGGTTCCCGGCACTCCTGATGCTTGCCCTGGCTCTCGGGGGGCTGGCGGGCTGCGGCACGTCCCGCGGTGCGCGAGCCGCCCGCCCGGCGTCGGCGCGCATCGTTCCGGCCCCTGGCCCGCAGGTGACGATCATTCAGTCGCGCGGGCGCTTCCTGCCAAAGACGCTGCAGATCGAACCCGGAACCACGGTACGTTTCGAGAACAGGGACCGCGTCTTCCACAAAGCATTCAGCGTCTCCCCTGCCCGCCCCTTCGACCTCGGAAGTATGGCGCCGGGCAAGTCGCGCACCCTGCGGTTTGACCATCCCGGGACGGTCCAGGTCTATTGCGAGCTGCACCCACGCGAGGTCGCGACCATCGTCGTGTCGAGCGAGCGTCCGCGGCTGGGGGCGTCATCCGGGCTGTAAGCTCGGGTTCGCCGGTCCCGATTCTGGAATCGGCCACAAACCCCACCGCGTGTCACCAGCTAACTTGCAGCTTTACAACGAGCTTAGCGCTGGCACGTTCGGTGCCTTTCCTCAGCACATGAACTCTTCGAAATTCCATCGCACGCTGCGGATCGTTCTCGGGACGGTTGCGCTCCTGGTCACCGCCACGCTCGCCGGCGCGATCGCGCTCGGGTACGACGCGTGGACCCGGATCGCGACTTCCGACATCGAGGTCACCGGTTCTCCCAGTCGCCTCTACTCCGCCGCACCCCGGATCGAATCCGGGGAACTCATGGGCGGGGCTGAACTCGGGGCGCTGCTCGAGGATTTGGGGTATGCCGCGCGGCCCTCCGGGGGGTTGGCAAGTGGCGAGTATCGCGTCACGGCCCGGAGCGTCGAGGCCTGTCTGCGCCGTCCAGCGGGTGAGAGCTGGCTCGAGGTCGGCCTGGCGAATGGGCGCGTGACCTCGATCGGGCTCGATGGCGCGCCCCTCGCGGCGTTCGAGTTCGAGCCAGTCCTGCTCGCAACCTATTATGGGCCCGCCTTGATCGAGCATCGGACGGTGACGATCGACCGCGTGCCCGAGCATGTCCTGCGCGCCGTTCTGGCCGCCGAGGACGCCGGGTTCTACGGGCATCCGGGCGTGTCCGTGCGGAGCATCGCGCGCGCAGCGTGGGCGAACCTGCGTTCCGGACGCGTCCGCCAGGGCGGTAGCACGATCACGCAGCAGCTGGTCAAGAATGTGTTCCTCGATCCGCGCCGCACGCTCATACGAAAGGCGCGCGAGGCCAGCCTTGCGCTCGCCCTCGAATGGAAGGACGACAAGCGGCAGATCCTCGAGGCCTACCTGAACGAGGTTTACTTCGGACACGTTGGCCCGGTGCAGCTGGTCGGGCTCGGGGCCGCGTCCGAGGGCTACTTCGGCAAGACGCCCGAGCATCTTTCCCTGTCCGAGGCGGCGCTGCTGGCGGGCCTCATCCACTCGCCGGGCTCGTACGATCCGCGGGACAGGGCGCAGCCCGCGCTCGAGCGGCGCAACTGGGTGCTGTCCCGCATGGCACAGCTGGGATGGGCCGATCCCGCGGCGGTGGATGCCGCGCGAGCCGAGCCGGTCCGGGTGGCGACTGTCGACCTGCTGCGGGCGCGGTCCGCGTGGTTCGCCCAAGCCGCGGCGCACGAGGCTTCCGTGCGCTATGGCATCGACGTCCTCCACGAGTCCGGGTTCACCGTTCACTCCACGCTCGACTGGATCGCACAACGCCGGGCAGAAGCCGTGGTCGCGCGCGGCATGGCGCGGCTCGATCGCTCGATCGAGCACGGCCACTCGACGCGCCAGCACCCGCTCGAGGCTGCGCTGGTCTCGGTCGATCCGCGGGACGGCGCGATCCTCGCCTACGTCGGCGGTCGCGATCGCCAACGCAGCCGTTTCGACCGCGTGCGGCAGGCTCGCCGCATGCTGGGCAGCACGTTCAAGCCGGTCGTCTACGCGGCCGCGATGGAGGCCGGCTACATCGAGCCCTACACGCTGCTCGGGGACACGGCGTGGAGCCTCGACCTGGGCGACCGCACCTGGACCCCGCGCAACTACGACCGCGCCTACCACGGCCTGGTCTCCGCACAGAACGCGCTCGAGCAGAGCCTCAACGTCCCGGCAGCGCAGCTGGCGATGACCGCCGGCCTCGACCGCATCGGCGAACTGGCTCGGCGGATGGGCATCACGTCCGTGATCGACGTCCAGCCGGCAATGGCGCTGGGCGCGCTCTCGGCTTCGCCGCTCGACGTCGCCGCCGTGTTCGGCACCTTCGCCGACGAGGGCCGCGCCATCGCGCCGCACGCGATCGAGGACGTGTCCGATCGCCTGGGTGAGGCCGTTGCGGCACGGTCCGTGACCGGGGATGCCACGGTGCTCTCGAGGGAGACCGCCTACCAGGTGACGTCCATGCTGAAGGGCGTGATCGATCACGGCACGGGCGCGGGCGCGCACGCGTTCGGGCTCTCGGATGGACTCGCCGGCAAGACCGGGACGAGCGACGATCGGCGCGACGTCTGGTTCGCCGGTTACGCGCCCGAGCGCGTCACCGTGGTCTGGGTCGGCTACGACGACAACCGTCCGACCCGCCTGAGCGGGGCCACTGGCGCATTGCCGCTGTGGTCCGAGTTCATGGTGGCGATGAGGCCGCAGGGAGGGTACGCAGCATTCGCGCGGCCCGAGTCGATGATCGAGGTG
The DNA here is from genome assembly GCA_046595725.1 of Candidatus Eiseniibacteriota bacterium. GTDB lineage: Bacteria > Eisenbacteria > RBG-16-71-46 > RBG-16-71-46 > DASYSL01 > JANPEF01. The sequence continues at coordinate 693 of JBKJOC010000430.1, read as the reverse complement.
ACGGTCGATCCCACCACCGGGCTCCTGGCGGGGGACGATTGCCCGAGGCGGATCACGGTCGAGATGCCGAGCTACAAGGTTCCCTACTGGACCTGCGTCCACGAGTCCGAGTGGACCGAGTCCGACTGGGACATCGACTTGAACCCCGCGGTTGACGAGGAGGCGGACACGACCGCGGTGGTCGCCTCTGCCGGGAAACCCGCCTACTGAGCTAGCGCTGCCACGCGTACGACACCTTGGCGAACACCTGGCGTCCGCTCTCTTGAGGCAACGCAACGGGAATAGATAGGGCGGGAGTTCGATCGGTTGCCATGACAATCGCCGGCCTTGCATATTCTTGGCGGTTCGCACACAGCGTTCACAGGGAGCGCACAAGACAACACGAGGGCCCGCGGTTGTTCACCACGGACCCTCGGCCGGAAAGCGCAGACGACGATGAAGAGGAGCTACGAGCTCAAGATCACCACCTGCTTCACCTTCCGAAACTCTGACGGGTTGAGGATGTGCAGTTCCATCTGGCCGCCCACCAGGCGCAGCTCGTAGCTTCCGGCGGGTTGCGCGGAGATCAAGCGGGCCTTCTCCGTCGGGATGCGGATGACGGTCTCCTCGTCGGTGTCGAGCGGCACGAAGGCCGCCGGATCCGGCGTGCGCGAGGGCGTGATGGTCTTGCCGATGCCCAGGACGCCACCCTTG
>JBKJOC010000413.1:0-11466 GCA_046595725.1 Candidatus Eiseniibacteriota bacterium | reverse complement strand
TCGATCTCTCGAGCGGCCTGACGTGGGAGACGCCGGCGGCCAGTGCGCCGGAGCCGGCGAATCCCGGGATGCGCTACGGACGGCAGCCGGCGGTCAAGTCGCGCGGGGGCACGGGCTTCACCACGCCGACCTCCGACCCGAGCCGCCAGCTGACCGTGAGCGAGGCGCCGGCGTCGGCGCCGCGTGCGCGCGAGCCGGAGGATGTCCCGCCGCCGCCGCCGCGTCGGGAGACGCCGCGCGTCCATGCGGAAGTGCGCGAGGTGACGGGCCCGCTGCCCGGCGTCGATGCGTCGCGTTATCGCGCGGCCGAGGCTCCGGCCTCGAGCTTCGCGAGCGAGACGCCGAGCGCCTGGGACGAGGATCCGAAGGAACACGATTGAGTGACCGGGCGCGCGGGCATCGTCCCGCGCGCCCTTTTCGTTCGCCTCGAAAGGACTTCGCGATGACCCCGACTCCGTCGATCCGCCTGCGGTTCGCCCGCGCGCTCGTTGCCTGCTTGCTGCCGGGCCTCCTCCTGGCCGGGTGCGCGAAGCGGGACAGCGCGGCGCCATCGGCCGGCAATGCCCAGGGCGCGCCCGTCGACGGTGGCACGCTGGTGTACGCACGCGGCCACGACTCGGTGCGTCTCGATCCGGGTCACGAGACCGACGGCGAGTCGTTCAAGGTGATGGACAACATCTACGAGAACCTGGTGTCGTTCGCCGACACCACCACCGAGATCGTTCCCGAGCTGGCTTCGCGCTGGGAGATCTCGGAGGACGGCCTGACCTACACGTTCCACCTGCGCCCGGGCGTCAAGTTCCACGACGGCTCGCCGTTCGATGCGGCGGCGGTCGTGTTCTCGCTCGACCGCCAGCGCGACAAGAAGCCCTCGCACCCGTTCCACTCGGTGGGCGGGCCCTACCCCTACTGGCAGGCGATGTCGATGGACGACATCGTCAAGGACCTCGTGGCGACGGACGACTCGACGGTGGTGATCACGCTCAAGCGGCGGAACGCCCCGTTCCTGGCGAACCTCGCGATGGGTTTCTCGTCGATCGTGAGCCCGACGGCGGCGAAGCAGCACGGCGAGGATTTCTTCAAGCATCCCTCGGGCACCGGGCCGTTCCGCTTCGTCGAGTGGGTCAAGGACGACCACATCACGCTCGAGCGCAATCCCGAATATTGGGGCGGGAAGGCGCACCTGGACCGCGTCGTGTTCCGCACCATTCCCGAGAACACGGTGCGCTTCCTGGCGCTCGAGGAGGGCTCGATCCAGGGCCTCGACGGTCTCAACACCGACCTCGCGAAGCGGGTGGCGGTGGAGAAGAAACAGGAGCTGCTGATGCAGCCCGGCATGAACGTCGGCTACCTCGCGATGAACATGGACAAGCCGCCGTTCGACAACAAGGACGTCCGCCTGGCGATCAACCACGCGATCAATCGCGACGGGATCGTGCAGGGACTCTACGGCGGCTTCGGCACGCCGGCGATCAACCCGATGCCGCCGACGCTGTGGGGCTTCAACCGCAACATCAAGCCCTACGCCTACGACCCGGCGAAGGCCAGGCAGTTGCTCGCGCAGGCGGGCTTCCCGAACGGGTTCAAGACCGTGCTGTGGGCGATGAACGGACCGCGGCCCTATATGCCCGACCCGCTCAAGATCGCCGAGGCGATCCAGTCCGACCTCAAGGCGGTCGGCATCACCGCCGAGTTGCACACGGTCGAGTGGGGCACCTATCTCGACCAGACGCAGCACGGCAAGCACGAGATGTGCCTCATGGGCTGGACCGGCGACAACGGGGATCCTGACAACTTCCTCTACGTGCTGCTCGACAAGGAGGCAACGCGGCTGCCCGCGCAGAACGTCGCGTTCTACCGGAGCGATCCGCTGCACGAGTTGCTGGTCAAGGCGCAGGAGGAGAGCAACGTCGCCACGCGCACCGCGCTCTACGAGCAGGCGCAGCAGATCGTGCACGAGGACGCCCCATGGGTGCCGCTCGCGCACATGACGCAGCTGGTCGCGTTCGACCGCCGGGTCCACGGCTACCTGCTCAACCCGACCGGCAAGGTTCGCTTCCGGAAAGTCTGGATCGAGCCCGGGGCCTGAGAGCCCCACAACGCCGCCGTGCTGCCCTACGTCCTGCGTCGCCTCGCGCTGCTCGTGCCCACGCTTCTGGGCATGAGCGTGCTCACGTTCTCGCTCATCCATCTCGTGCCCGGCGACCCGGCGACGGTCATGCTGGGCGAGCGCGCCACTCCCGAGGCGGTGGCGAGCCTCCGCAAGGAGCTCGGGCTGGATCGCCCCCTGTATGTGCAATACGGACGCTTTCTCGCTGGCCTGGCGACCGGGGACCTCGGCCGCTCCCTCAAGACGCGCGAGAAGATCGTGATCGAGATGGCGGACCGCTTTCCCGCCACGTTCGAGCTCGCGCTGGCGGCGATCCTGTTCGCCTCGCTGCTCGGGGTGACGGCCGGCATCCTGGCCGCGCGCTGGCGGCGCTCGTTCTTCGACGTCTTCGTGATGGCCGGCTCGCTCGCCGGGGTCTCGATGCCGATCTTCTGGCTCGGGCTCCTCATGATCCTCCTGTTCTCGGTCAAGCTTGGCTGGCTGCCGCTCGCCGGGCGCCTCGATCCCTCGTTCACGGTACCGCGGCTCACGGGCTTCCTGCTCATCGACACGCTGGCCGCTGGCAAGATCGCCGCGTTTATCGATGCTTTGCGCCACCTCGTGCTGCCCGCGTTCGTGCTCGGCACGATCCCGCTGGCGGTGATCGCGCGCATGACGCGCGCCGCGGTGCTCGACGTCCTGACCCAGGACTATGTGCGCACCGCCTGGGCGAAGGGCCTGTCGGAGACGCGCGTCCTGCTGGTCCACGTGCTCAAGAACGCGCTCATCCCCACCATTACGGTCATCGGGCTCCAGTTCGGCTACCTGCTGGGCGGCGCGATCATCACCGAGACCATCTTTGCCTGGCCCGGCGTCGGGCGCTGGCTCGTGCTCGCGGTGTCCGCCCGGGACTTCCGCGCGGTCCAGGGCGGCGTGCTGCTGCTCGCCACCGTGTTCGTCCTGGTCAATCTCGCGGTCGACCTGCTCTACGCGGTGGCCGATCCGCGCATTCGCCTCGAGGAGTCGGGCGAGTGAACAACGAACTGCGGCAGTTCCTGCGCCACAAGGGCGCGGTGATCGGGACCCTGCTGGTGGCCTCGTTCATCGCGATCGCGTTCCTCGCGCCGGTGATCGCGCCGCACGATCCGCTGGCGCAGGACCTCGTGCACCGGCTCGAGGCGCCGTCGCAAGCACACCTCTTCGGCACCGACGACTTCGGCCGCGACGTGTTCTCGCGCGTGATCTGGGGGTCGCGCGTCTCGCTCCGGCTCGGGCTGGTGGCGGTCGGCATCGCGCTCGTGCTCGGCGGGATGATCGGGCTGCTCGCCGGGTACTTCGGCGGCTGGTTCGACCTGCTCGGCATGCGGCTGATGGACCTGATGCTGGCGTTCCCCTCGATCCTGCTGGCGATCGTGGTGGTCGCGATCCTCGGACCCTCGCTGACCAACGCGATGATCGCGGTGGGAGTGATGGCAGTGCCGCAGTACGCGCGCATCGTGCGCGGCTCGGTGCTTTCGGTGCGCGGACTCGAGTACGTCCAGGCCGCGCGCGCGCTCGGCGCGGGGGACGCGCGCATCCTGGCCCGGGCGATCCTGCCGAACGTGGGCGGGCCGATCATCGTGACCGCAAGCCTCGGGCTGGCGACCGCGGTGCTCGAGGCGGCAGGCTTGTCATTTCTCGGACTCGGCGCGCAACCTCCGACGCCGGAATGGGGTTCGATGCTGTCCCAGGGCCGGGAACTGGTGCTGATCGCCCCCTGGGTGCTCACCGCGCCCGGTGTCGCGGTTTTCCTTTCGGTGCTCGGGTTCAATCTCGTGGGCGACGCGCTGCGCGATCTCCTCGACCCGCGCCGCACCTAGCAGGTAGTGTTGAAGGCGCCATGCGCCTCCCCATCGCTTCGCTCCTCTTGCTGCTCCTCGCCGGATTCGGCGTGGCGTCTCCATGCGCGGCCGCCGAACGCCCGCGCCTGCCTGACCCGGGGGCGCTTGCTGCCGCCGCGCGCGAGAACGCGCTCCAGCACTACCTGCAGGGCATCTATCTCGAGGGCACGGGCGATCTCGAGGGCGCGATGCGGGAAATCAGCCGCGCCTTCGCCTTCGATCCCGGCGCGCCCGACCTTGCGCTCAAGCTCTCGGACCTCGCGCTCCAGTCGGGGGACGGCCAGGCCGGGCTCGACTTCGCGCGGCGCGCCCTGGCGCTGGGCGAGAAGACCGCGCGGCCGCACTTCCTCGCCGGCGCCGCCCTCGCAGGGACCGGTCGCCCGCAGGACGCGCGCGTCGAGTTTGAGCGCGCCGCGGCGATGGACTCGACCGACATCCAGACGCTGCAGGCGCTCGGCCGGCTCGAGGAGGAGCTGGACGACCTGACCGCCGCGCGCGGGACCTACGAGCGTGCGTTCCGCCTTGATCCCGAGGACGACGAGATCGCCTATCGCCTGGGCATGATCGAAGCGCGACTCGAGCACTGGGGCGCGGCGGACACGCTGCTGGCGCAGGTCGCGGAGTCCAATCCGCTGCTGCCCGCGCTCGGCGTCACGCGGGCTTTCATCGCCGAGCGCCAGGGGCGCATCGCCGAGGCAGCCCGCGGCTACGAGGCGCACCTGAAGCTCTTCCCGAACGATCGCGCCACGCGGCGGCGGCTGGTGCAGGACTACGTGCGGCTCGAGGACTGGCCCAGTGCGACGCGCGAGGGGCGCGCCGCTTTCGACCAGGAGCCTCGCGACTTCGACGCGGGCCGCGTGCTGACGAGCCTTTACCTGACGCAGAAGCAGAATGTGCAGGCGATCGAGACCGTCAGGGCGATGCGCAAGAACCAGCCGGGGCAGGTGGAGTCCGGCGCGTTCGCGGTCGCGGTGCTGCTGCACGTCGGACGCGAGGTGGAAGCCCGGGCCGAGGCCGACGCGCTCACGCGCGAGCGTCCGAGGGACGCCCGGGCATGGATCGTCGCCGCCGAGAGTTGGGCGTCGAAGGACAAGGAGGGCCGGTACGCGCCCGAAGCCGACCAGCGCTACGCCAGGGCCGAGGAGACGATGGCCGACTCGGTGGGCGCCCGCTCGGAGCTTGCCCGCTCGTTCAGCCGCACCCAACGCTTCGATCGGGCCGAGAAGGTGCTCGATGGCGCGCTCGAGAAGGAGCCGAAGAACGCCCGGCTCTGGCTCGAGCTCGCCTTTGCGCGCGAGCGCCGAAAGGACGTGCCGGGCGCCGAGAAGGCGGCCCGCCGGTGCCTCGAGCTCGAGCCGGGGAATGGCCAGGCGCTCAACTTCCTGGGCTACCTCTATGCCGACTACAAGGTGAAGGTCGACCAGGCGGTGCCGCTGATCGAGCGCGCGCTGGCCGCCGACCCGGACAACCCCTATTACATCGATTCGCTGGGCTGGGCGTACTTCCGGCTCGGCCGCCTGGAGGATGCCCGCGGCCAACTCGAGCGCGCGGTCGCCCTGGGTGGGGAGGAGGCCGAGGTGCTCGAGCACCTGGGCGACGTTTACCTCGCCCTGGCCCGCCCGGGTGATGCCAAATCGCAATACCAGAAGGCTTTACAGCTTGATCCCACCAAGGCGTCGCTGACCCGGAAGCTCGAGGCCCTGCGCTGAAACCGGTCCGGTGGGGAATCCCTGGGAACCCCCTGTCCCAGGCGGGTGTAACTCGATTCAATGAGGCCGCTCTTGGCGCTTGAACCCAGGCCCACGGATCCTGCTCCGGCCATCCTGTCGCTGTCGGACGAGGACGTCATGGCGCGGGCCGCCCTGGACGACACGCGGGCGTTCACCGAGCTGGTGCGTCGCTACCAGACGCGGGTCATCCACCTCGTCAGTCGGCTGCTCAACGATCGGGAAGTTTCCGAGGACATCGCGCAGGAAGTTTTCGTCCGGGTGCACCTGCATCGCAAGAACTACCGGACGGGATCCAAGTTCTCGACGTGGTTGTTCACCATCGCGGCGAACCTGGCCAAGAACGAGATGCGGCGCCGCAAGCGCCGGCGCAACTGGTCAAGCCTCGACGAATTGCAGGAGACGCTGAAGGACGCGAGCCTGCAGTTCGCCGACAAGAAGTCGAATCGACAGGAAGACCTCGAACGCGAGCAGCTCTCCGGTGTGGTCGGGGAGGCCATCGCGGCCCTGCCCGACCGGTATCGCATCGCGCTCGTGTTGCGCGACATCGATGGGCTGGCGTACGAGGAGATCGGGCTGGCGTTGAAGATCCCGGGCGGCACGGTGCGTTCTCGTATCAATCGCGCCCGCCTCATGCTCAAGCGCAAACTGGAGCCCTGGCTCCGACGGGACGACATCGGATGATCGGTTGCGAACGTGCACAATCTCTCTTCGGGCCCGCCTGGGACGACGAACTTTCCGTCGCCGAGCGCGAATCGCTCGAGTTGCACTTCACCGGCTGCCCGCCCTGCCGGCGTGACTACGACGAACTCGCGCGCACGCTCGAGCTCGTCCAGGGACTTCCGCGCCCGCAGGTTTCGGGCGACTTCGCGGCGCGCGTGCTGGTGGAGGCGCAAAGGCGTGAGGCCGATGGTGGGCGCGGGTTCGCAGTTTCGCGGGGACTCATGGCGCGTCCGATGCGGCTCGCCATCGCCGCCGCGTTGTTCGTCGCCGCCGGCGTGAGCGGCATCCTGATCGCCCAGAAGCCGGCGGGCGATGCCACGAAGGTGGCGCAGACCATCGTCGCTCCGGCTCCGGTCGTCGCCCCGGTCGTCGCCCCGGGCGCGCTTGCGGGCGATCCGGACGTTCCTGTCTCGACGGTCGCCGAAGCGGTGCCGTCCATGGTTGCTTCCGCGGATCCGGGTTCCCCCGCGCCGTCGCCAAAGCCCACGCTTGCGCAACGCGCGCCCGCCCGGTCCGCGGAGGCGTCGTCCGCCGTTCCCGACAGCATCTTCGACCACACGGCCGACGTCGAGTTCGTCCTCGACCCGGTCAGGCTGCGCCGCGAACGCGGACGTGGCTACACCCCGGTACCCACCTCGGTGCGGGGCGAACAGGCGAGCATCACCTTCTGATCGCGATGACCGGATCTCCCCCTCAGGCAGCGCGCGCCCTCATCCGGGTGCGCGCTGCTTTGGCCTCGGGCCTCCTGGCGGTGTCGCTTCTCGGCGCCGCTGTTGGACTCGCGCCGGCCGCGATCCCCGCGCCGCCCGGGCTCAGCCGTTCGTTCGAGCTTGCGTGCGCGCGCGCCAGGCGCTCGGTCGTGACCGTGGTCGGCCTGCGTTCGCACGAGGGCCTGCGCGCGGTCGAGGGTGCAGCGCGGCGGCCGATGAGGAGCCTGGCATCCGGAGTCGTGATCGATGGCCGCGGCCACGTCGTGACCACCGCGTCGGTCGTGCGCGACTGCGACCGGATCCAGGTCCGCCTCGACGACGGGCGCGCAGTGACGGCGATGCTGCTCGGAATCGACGACGCCTCGGACATCGCCCTGCTCGAGCTCCCCGTGCGCGACGTGCCCGCGCTGCCGTGGGCGAGCGAGCCCGCCGCACCCGTCGGGGCCTGGGTCGCCGCCGTCGGCCAGAGCTCGTTCGGCCCGGCCTCCAATGGCCGCGCGCGCCCGAACCTGGGGACCGTGCAGCGGCGCTACGAGCAGCCGCTGGGCTCGCTCCTCCTCCTCACCAACGAGGTCTTCCCCGGCTTCAGCGGTGCGCCCGCGATCAACAGCAAGGGCGAGCTGGTGGGCCTGGTGGTCGGCCGCCTGAGCGAGACTCCGGCGGACTGGACCGCGGGCGACGGCGAGGTGCCCGGCGCCAGCTTCGCGCTCGCGGCCGACGACCTCAAGACCGTGCTCGATCATCTCGAGCGCTACGGCCGGGTGCGCCGCGGCTTCCTCGGCGTGCGCATGGTGCAGGGCGAAGTCGTCGACTCGAATCACCCGGGCGACCCCTTCAAGATCGGCGTGCGCGTCGAGGACGTAGTCGCCGGCAGCCCCGCCGCCCAGGTCGGCCTCAAGAGCGGTGACCTGATCGTGGGTTGGAACGGCGAGACGCTCAACAGCCCCGAGGATCTGATGCGCCGCGTCGAGGGCAGCCCGCCCGGCACGAGCGCGGCCCTGGTGTGGGTACGCGCCGACGAGCGGCTCGATGGCACGCTCGTCGTCGGCGCCAAGCCCGACGACGAACTGCTTGCCAACCCGGGCGCGCCCGCGGCGGGAGGTTTGCTCCTGCCCGAGGACCGGGCGCGCGCGAACGACGAATTGCTCAAACGCGTGCGCACGCTGCGCACACGCCCGCCGGGTGCCGCGGCGGACAGCGCCAGCCAGGCGCATCCGGGCTAGCCGCCTTCGAGCGCGCCTGCTACGGTGCGCCGCATGACCACGCTGCGCGTTTCGACCGTCCACTCCACGTCCACCATTCAGATCGCCCGCGGTGGCCTCGCCCGCGTCGGCCGGCTCGCGCGCGCGTCCGGCCTTGCGCCCGGTCCCTGCGCAGTCGTGACCGACACTCGAGTGGGCAAGCTCTACGGCGCGCGGCTCAAGCGCGCCCTCAAGGCGGCGGGCTTCGAGGTCAGGGCCTACGTCCAGGTGCCGCCGGGCGAGCGCAGCAAGTCGCTGCGGCGCGTCGCCGGTCTCTACGAGGCATTTGCCCGGGCGGGTCTCGAGCGCGGCCGCCCGGTGTTCGCGCTCGGCGGCGGTGTGGTGGGGGACCTCGCGGGGTTCGCGGCCGCCACCTGGCTGCGCGGCGTACCGCTGGTCATGGTGCCGACCAGCCTGCTCGCCCAGGTCGACTCGAGCGTCGGCGGCAAGGTGGGCGTCGACCTCGCGGCGGGGAAGAACCTCGTCGGGGCGTTCCACCAGCCGTCCCTGGTCGTGATCGACCCCGCCGTGCTCGCGACCCTGCCGCCGCGGCACGTGCGCGCCGGCCTGGCCGAGGCGGCGAAGGTCGGCTTCGCGCTCGATCCGACACTGGTCAAGCTGCTCGAGCGCGGGGTCGTGCGACTGCGCGCCGGGGATCCGCGCGCGCTCGAACCCGTGATCGTGCGGGCGGTTGCCGCCAAGGCGCGCGTGGTGTCGGCGGACGAGCGGGACGGCGGACGCCGTCAATTGCTCAACTACGGGCACACCACCGGCCACGCGCTCGAGGCGGCGTTCCAGTACCGGCGCTGGGTGCATGGCGAGGCGGTCGCACTCGGCATGGCGGTGGCTGCGGCCCTGGCGCGGAGGAAGGGCCTGCTCTCGCCCGCGACAGCGGATCGGCAGGCGCGGCTGCTCGAAGGGCTTGGCCTGCCATCTCCGGCGCGGGCTCTCGCCGGGGTGTCGGCCAGTAAAGTGTTCAATGCCATGAAGTTGGACAAGAAGAGGGACGCCGGGAGCCTGCGTTTTGTATTGACAGAGGGAGTCGGGGTTGCTAGCTTCGGCAATCGCGTTGGACGCGCCGAAGTGATTGCGGCCCTGCAAGATGCGGGCTGTGCCCCCTAGGGAGGTGGGATGCGGATCCTGGTCGTGAACGGGCCGAACCTGAACCTTCTCGGCACGCGGGAACCTGAGATCTACGGCACCCTCACGCTCACCGATCTCGAACGCCGCGTCGAAGAGGCGGCGTCCGAGCTCGAGATCCAGGTCGACTTCTTCCAGTCGAACCACGAGGGCGGACTGATGGATGCGATCCAGGGCGCGGTCGGCCGCTACCAGGGCATCCTGATCAATCCGGGGGCGTTCACGCACACGAGCCTCGCGCTGAGGGACTGCCTGCTCGGCGTCGGCCTTCCCACCGTCGAGGTCCACCTCTCGAACCTGCACCGCCGCGAGCCGTTCCGGCAGAAGTCGTACACCGCTGCCGCGGCCATCGGCGTCCTCCAGGGGTTCGGCCCCCTGGGCTACGAACTTGGGCTCACGGCCCTGGTCCGCCACCTCACGGGAGCCGGCGCGGCAACCGAAAGCGCGCCGATTCATCCATGATCAAGACCCTTCCCCCCCGGCGACGGCGCTCAAGTCCCGTCCACAATCCGCCGATACAGAAGGCGGAAGAGTCGAAAGGGAGCGCGATGGATCTCAACGAGATCAAGCGCCTCATCCAACTCGTGCAGAAGAGCGGTATCGGCGAGCTGGAGGTCATCGAAGGCGAGCGCACGATCCGGATCACCGCGGCGCCACCAGCCCAGGCAAGCGGACCCATCGCGTTCATGGTGGGTGCGCCGTCGGCTGGAGTGTCGCCTCTGCCCGCCCTCGCGGCAGGCCCGTCGCCTGCCCCGGACGCGCCGGCGAAGTCGCCCGATGCGCACCTGGTGCCCGTCGTCTCGCCCATGGTCGGCACGTTCTATCGGTCGCCTGCGCCCGACGCCGACCCGTACGTCGAACAGAACTCGCAGGTCGATCTCGGCCAGACGGTCTGCATCATCGAGGCCATGAAGCTGATGAACGAGATCGAGTCGGAGGTGCGGGGGCGCATCGAGCGCATCCTCGTGGACAACGGGCAGCCGGTGGAATACGGCCAGCCCCTGTTCCTGGTGGATCCGAGCTGACGGAGCGCCCGCGCGTCGCCTGACGCGCGCCTCGCGCCCTCCGCCCGGGGACCCGGGCCGGGGCAACGCCGGACTCTTCGGCGTGGAGGCACGGGCGCATGGAGATTCGCGAAGTCCTGGAAGCGATGATGGGTGCCAAGGCGTCCGACCTGCACGTCAAGGTTGCGACGGCGCCCCTCATCCGCGTTGACGGCGAACTCTACGCGCTCGGCAACGCACCGCCCTCGGCGCAGGACCTCGAGCTGGTGATCGACTCCCTCCTCACGCCCGACCAGCGCAGGAAATTCGACAACGACAAGGAAATCGACTTCGCGTTCGGCCTTTCGGGGCTCGGGCGCTTCCGCTGCAACATCTTCCAGCAGCGCGGCACCCCGGCGCTCGCCATCCGGACAATTCCGATCGCGATCCCGACGCTCGATGATCTCTGCATGCCCGACGCGATCCGGCGGTTCGCCTCGCTGCCGCGCGGCCTGGTGCTGGTCACGGGCGCGACCGGATCGGGCAAGTCGACCACGCTGGCCGCCATGATCGACACCGCCAACCGCGAGATGAACCGCAACGTGATCACGATCGAGGATCCGATCGAGTTCCTCCACCGTGACAAGATGTCCGCCATCCACCAGCGCGAGGTCGGCGTCGACGTCAACTCGTTCGCCGAGGGCCTGCGCCGCATCCTGCGCCAGGATCCCGACATTATCCTGGTGGGTGAGATCCGCGATCGCGAGACCATGGAGACGGTGCTCATGGCCGCGGACACCGGGCACCTCGTATTCTCGACGCTGCACACCACCGACGCCGCGATGACCATGCAGCGCGTGCTGTCGTTCTTCCCGCCGCACCAGCAGGAGTCGACGCGTCACCAGCTGGCCGCCAACCTGCAGGCCGTCGTGTCGCAGCGGCTGGTCCAGCGCCGCGGCGGATCGGGCCGCGT
>JBKJOC010000355.1:0-6203 GCA_046595725.1 Candidatus Eiseniibacteriota bacterium | reverse complement strand
CTCAGCCGATGTCCGCCGGCGATCAGCGGGATGCCGATCCAGCCGCCGACGATCGAGAGCGTGGCCAGGATCGTGAGCGGCACGGTCATCGAGGGCGGCGACTCGTGGAGATGATGCTTCGCTTCGGGCGTCAGGCGCTCGCGGCCGTAGAACGTCAGGAACAGCAGCCGAAACATGTAGAACGCGGTCATGAACGCGGTCAGGGTGCCGACCGCCCAGAGCACGAGGTGGCCGCTGGTGAAAGTCTCGAACAGGATCTCGTCCTTCGAGAAGAAGCCGGCAAACGGCGGGATCCCCGCGATCGCGACGCAGGCGATCGCCATGGTCGCGAACGTGATCGGCAGGTGCTTCCTGAGGCCGCCCATGCGCGACATCTCCTGCTCGCCCGAGAGCGCGTGGATGACCGAGCCTGCGCCCAGGAAAAGCAGCGCCTTGAAGAACGCGTGCGTCATGAGGTGGAACACGCCGGCCGTGAACGAGCCCACGCCGCAGGCCAGGAACATGTAGCCGAGCTGGCTGACGGTCGAGTAGGCCAGCACGCGCTTGATGTCGGTCTGGACGAGGCCGATCGAGGCCGCAAACAGCGCGGTGATCGCGCCCACGATCGCGACCGTCTGCATGGCGATGGGCGCGAGCTCGAACAGGACGTGGCAGCGCGCGACCATGTAGACGCCGGCGGTGACCATGGTGGCGGCGTGGATCAGGGCCGACACCGGCGTCGGGCCTTCCATCGCGTCGGGCAACCAGACGTAGAGCGGCACCTGTGCCGACTTGCCGGTCGCGCCCACGAACAGGAACAGGCAGATCGCCGTGACCGCGAACGAGCCGACCGCGAACACGTGCGGTGCGGTCGTGAACACGGTCTTGTAGTCGAGGGAGCCGACCGTCCAGAACAGGTACATGATGCCGAGCAGGAAGCCGAAGTCGCCGATCCGGTTGACGATGAACGCCTTCTTGCCGGCGTCGGTGGCGGACTGCTTGGTGTACCAGAACCCGATCAGCAGGTAGGAGCACAGTCCCACGCCTTCCCAGCCCACGAACATGACCAGGAAGTTCGAGCCCAGCACCAGCGTGAGCATCGAGAACGTGAACAGGTTCAGGTACAGGAAGTAGCGTTTAAAGCCCTCGTCGTGGCTCATGTAGCCGAGCGAGTAGACGTGGATCAGGAAGCCCACCCCCGTCACGACGAGCGCCATCAGGCAGGACAGCGGGTCCATCAGGAACGAGACGTCGGCCCGGAAGTTGCCCGCCGCGATCCATTGCCAGGCGACCTGCGTGATCGAGCGTTCCTCGGGCGGCAGGCCGAGCAGCGTGAAGAAGAAGCTGACCGAGATCGCGAACGCCGCCGCCACCACGCCGCAGGCGATCCAGCCGACGGCCGGCTTCGGCAGGCGCGAGCCGAAGGCCAGGTTGAAGAGGAAGCCGGCGAGCGGCAGCGCGGGAATGAGCCAGATGGAATCGAGGGTCATCGCTATCCCTTGAGCCGGTTCACTTCGTCCACGTACACGGTTTCGCGCGCGCGGAAGACGTTGATGATGATCGCCAGCCCGACCGCGACTTCCGCGGCGGCGACGACCATCACGAAGAAGACGAATACCTGGCCGTCCAGGTTGTTGAGCGCCCTGGCAAAGGCCACCAGGGTCAGGTTCGCGGCGTTGAGCATGAGCTCGATGCACATGAACATGATGAGCGCGTTGCGGCGGACCAGCATGCCGGCGACGCCGATGACGAACAGCGCGGCGCCGAACAGCAGGTACCACTCGAGCGGCACAGGGCCGGTCAGGACGGGCGGCAGGCTCATGAGTGCTGCCCTCCCTCGGGCGCGACCGTGGGCGTGCCCGAGGTCTCGCCGATGGCCTCGGCCGGACGGGCTCCCGCAGTGGGCGCGGCGGCGGCCTGGGGCGCGTCCGGCGTCCAGGGCTCGCGCGGCGCGGTGACGGCGGCCATGAGGTCCTTCCGGCGCATCGCAAGGACGACCGCGCCGATGATGCCGACCAGGAGGATCAGCGACGTCACCTCGAACGGGAACAGGTAGTCGGTGTAGAGCCGCATGCCGATGGCATGCGTGTTGCCCTCGCGCGCGATCACAGAGGCGGTGTCCTCGCCCTGCGGGCCGAGCGCCCACGGACGGGTCAGCATGAGGTAGAACACGCCCGCCATCAGGAGCGCGAACAACCACCCGAGCACGCGGCGCGCGACATGGCTGAGCCCGTCGTCGATGTCGTGGCGCAGGTTGAGCAACATGATCACGAACACGAACAGGACCATGATCGCGCCCGCGTAGACGACGACCTGAACGGCGGCCAAGAACGGCGCCGACAGCAGCACGTACATGCCCGCCAGGCTCATGAACGAGAGCACGAGGTAGAGCGCACTGACGACGGGGTTCCGCTGCAGGACGACCTGCACGGCGCCCACCAGGCCCATCGCGGCCAGGAGCAGGAAGACGAGCGGCGTCATCGCAGGAAGAACCAGTAGCGCGCGAGCGCGGTCACGACCACGTTGACGAGCGCCAGCGGCAGCAGCACCTTCCAGCCGAAGGCCATGAGCTGGTCGTAGCGCAGGCGCGGGAAGGTCCAGCGCACCCACAGGAAGAAGAACATCAGCGCGGTGACCTTGAGCACGAGCCACAGGACGCCCCCGAGCCACGCCGGCAGGAACGGGATCGGGAACAGCCCGTGCCAGCCGCCCAGGAACAGGGTCGCGCACACCGCCGAGATGGTCATCATGTTCATGTACTCGCCCATGAAGAAGATCGCGAACTTCATGGAGGAGTACTCGGTGTGGTAACCGGCGACCAGCTCGGCCTCGGCCTCGGGCAGGTCGAAGGGCGCCCGATTGGTCTCGGCCAGCATCGCGATCACGAAGATGAGGAACGCGATCGGCTGCGTGACCGCGAACCAGAACTTGCTCTGCGCCTCGACGATCGCGACCGTCGAGAGCGAGCCCGTCATGAGCACGACCGCCACCACGGTCAGGCCGAGCGCCAGTTCGTAGCTGATCATCTGGGCCGAGGAACGCAGGCCGCCCATGAGCGAGTACTTGCTGTTCGAGGACCAGCCCGCCATCACGATCGCGTAGACCGCGAGCGAGGACATCGCCAGGAACAGGAGGATGCCGATATTGAGGTCCGCGATGATGACGCCGGGCCCGAGCGGAATGACGGCAAACGTGACGAACGCGGGGATGAACGAGATCAAGGGCGCCATCAGGAAGAGCGTGCGGTGCGCATCGCGGGGGATGATGTCTTCCTTGAAGAACAGCTTGAGCACGTCCGCGGCGGGCTGGATCAGGCCGAACGGGCCCACGCGGTTCGGCCCCGGGCGGAACTGGATGTGCGCGGCCACCTTGCGTTCGCCCCAGATCACGATCGGCAGGGTGCCGAGCATGAACCCGATCACGCCCAGCATCTTGAGCCCGGTCAACAGCGCCCATTGCGCATCCGGGGACCAGCCCGCGATCAGGTTCATGCGTGCGCCGTCTCGAGGCCGCGCAGCTCGTCGCGGCGGCGGTTGACCTGGCACTTCTTCTCGCGCACGTGGTACTCGAACTCGGGGCGGAACTTGTTGATGAACGACATCACCGGCATCGCCGCCGCGTCGCCGAGCGCACAGAACGACTTGCCGAGGATCATGTCGCACATGTGATAGAGGTGGTCGATCTGGTCCATCGTCGCCTCGCCGTGCTCCATCTGGGTGAGGATGTTCTCCATCCAGTGGGTGCCCTCGCGGCAGGGCGTGCACTTGCCGCACGACTCGTGGCGGTAGAACTTGGTGATGTTGAGCGCCAGGTCGACCATGCAGGTCCGGTCGTCGACGAACACCGCGCCCCCCGAGCCCAGCATCGAGCCCGCGGCCGCGATCGACTCGTAGTCGAGCGGCGTGTCAATCTGGTCGGGGGTCATGACGGGCACGGACGAGCCGCCCGGGATGATCGCCTTCAAGCCATAGCCCGCCTTCATGCCGCCCGCGTAATCCTCGAGCAGCGCGCGGATCGGCAGGCCGAGCGGGACCTCGTAGTTGCCGGGCTTGTTGACCGGGCCGGAGACCGAGAACAGCTTGGTGCCCGGGCTCTTCTCGGTCCCCCACTGCTTGTACCAGTCGGCGCCATGGAAGACGATCGGCGGCACCGCGCAGATGGTCTCGACGTTGTTGACCACCGTCGGGCAGGCGTAGAGGCCCTCGACCGCGGGGAACGGCGGCTTGAGTCGGGGCGTGCCGCGCTTGCCCTCGAGCGAGTTGAGCAGCGCCGTCTCCTCGCCGCAGATATAGGCGCCCGCGCCGAGGTGGAGATGGCACTCGAGCGCGTAGTCGGTGCCGCAGATGCCGGCGCCCAGGTAGCCCGCTTTCGTGGCCTCGGCGATCGCATTCTCGAGCGTGGGCAGGAGCCAGGCGAACTCGCCGCGCAGGTAGATGTAGGCCACCCTGGCCTTGATCGCGTAGGCGGCCAGCACGATGCCCTCGAGCATCTGGTGCGGGTTCTTGGTCATCAGCTCGCGGTCCTTGAACGTGCCCGGCTCGGACTCGTCGGCGTTGACCACGAGGTAGCGCGGCTTGGGCGAGTCCTTGGGCACGAACGACCACTTGAGCCCGGTCGAGAAACCGGCGCCGCCCCGGCCCCTCAGGCCCGAGGCCTTGACGAGGTCGATCAGGTCGTTCGGCGCGGTCTTGCCGCCGACGATCTTCTCGAGCGCCTTGTAGCCGTCGTAGTGCTTGCGATAGCCGTCGATGCCGGTCAGACCGGGCTCGTCGATCTTCGCGAACAGGATCAGGTCCTTCTTCAGGCCGCCGCTCACGGCAGCGAATCCACGATGCGGTCGACGTCGGCTTCGGTCAGGTTCTCGAGGAACTTGTCCTCGTTGACCTGGAGCATGGGCGCGCTGCCGCAGGAGGCGAGGCATTCCACCTTCTTGAGCGTGAAGCGGCCGTCCTGCGTGGTCTCCCCGACGTGGATGCCGAGCTTCTGCTCGAACCGCTTGACCAGCTTCTCCGCCCCCACCAGCGCGCACGACAGCGTGCAGCAGATCTGGATGACGTGTCGGCCCACGGGCTCGAGGTGGTACATGGTATAGAAGGTCGCGACGCCGGCCACTTCGCTCGAATCCACGTCGAGCGAGCGGGCGACGAGGTCGACGGCGTCCTGCGAGATGAAGCCGAAGCGCTCCTGCGCGAGCCACAGCGCGGGCATGATCGCGGATTCGCGCTGGTCGACCGGATAGCGCGCGAGCATGGCGGCGATCTTGGCCTGGTCGGCCGCCTCGAACCGGATCGGGGTGTCGAGGCGAACGAGATCGACCCCGACCTTGGCGCTCAATCCCACTCGAGCGCCCCCTTCTTCCACACGTATGCGTACCCGACGAACAGGATGGCGATGAACAGCATCATCTCGACCAGGGCCAGGAGGCCGAGCTGGTCGAAGGTCACCGCCCACGGGTAGAGGAAGACGATTTCGATGTCGAACAGGATGAACAGGACCGCGATCAGGTAGAACTTGATCGAGAAGCGCTCCCGGGCATTGCCCAGCGCCGGCACCCCGCACTCGTAGGGCGAGATCTCGGTCGTGGACCGCCGGGGCCGGCCCGCGATGCTGGAAAGCAGCATGATTACCCCGGAAACGACCAGGGCGAGCACGGCCAGGATGACAATTGGAAGGTATTCCAGGAGCGGCAAGCGGATCTCCGGTCTGAGATGGTTTCAGGGCCGAAATCTAGCCTTGGTGCGGGTTTAGGTCAAGCCGCGTGTCCCCTTTCGGGGTGCGACATCCCTAGTCAACGAGTGGGCATTCGGCCTTCGGAGGTTGTCGCCGGGGAGCCCCTCACCCATTGTCACGCGTGCAGGGCAGGAACGCGCGGCAGATGGCCGCGCTCGAACTCAAACCGGGAGGTTCTCATGATGAAGCGCTATGGCTTTCTGCTCGTTCTCGCACTTTCGCTCACCGCGACCCGCGCCCACGCCGATGTCGTCTGGGGTCCGCAGGCCGGCCTCAGCATCCAGCCGACGCAGGTCGTGTTCGGATTTCACGTCGTCGCTCCGCTCACGCGCAGCGTCGACTTCGTGCCCTCGATCGACCTCGGCGTCGGCGACGACGCGTTCACGATCGCCGGCAACGGCGACATCCACGTGAACTTCTCGCCGGAGAGCTCGATGGCGCCCTATGTGGGCGGCGGGATCACGGTCTACAACTGGAATCCGAACGATTCGGCC
>JBKJOC010000239.1:0-6901 GCA_046595725.1 Candidatus Eiseniibacteriota bacterium | reverse complement strand
CGACGCCGCGCTGCTCGCCGGCCTTCTGCACGACCGGGTGGTGGCGGTCGCGGACATCAAGCGTGAACTCGCATCCGCGGGCCTCGCGGTGCGCCGGGCTTCGTGAGCGTGGGAGGGGCGGGGTGGACCTGGATACGTTGAACTTCGAGAAGAACGGCGGATGGGTGACCGTGGTGGCGCAGGATGCCGTGACCGGCGCCGTGCTGATGGTGGCGCGTACTGACCGGGAGGCCCTGACGCGCACCCTGGCGACCGGAGAGATGCACTATCGCTCGCGTACACGCGGCCTGTGGCGCAAGGGGGAGACCAGCGGCAACGTGCAGCGCGTGGTGTCGCTCGCACCCGATTGTGACCGGGACGCCGTGTTGGCCCGCGTGTTGCCCGCCGGCCCGGCATGCCACCGGGGCGATGTCACCTGCTTCGGCGAGGGCGGCGGGGATACGCTCTCCGCGCTGGCGCGTACGATCGAGGCGCGAGCGTCCACGGCGGCGAGCCCGGGGGCGGCGGTGCCCGAGGCTGGCGCCAGCTACACACAGCGGCTACTCGCCGATCGCAACCTGAGGCTCAAGAAACTGGGAGAAGAGACCGCAGAACTGGTCACTGCGCTGGCGGACAACGACCGCGCGCGCGCGGCTGAGGAGGGCGCGGATGTCCTGTACCACGTGCTGGTGGCCTTGCGCGCCGCGGGGGTGACGCTCGACGATGTGCGCCGCATCCTGGAAGAGCGTGCGCCCTCGCTCGCTACCCGGCAGCCGGCTCCATCACCTTCCCCGGCCTCGGGCCCATGACGCCCTCCACCCCGTCGAGGCGGCCGAATTTCCGGTTCATCGTGCGAATCGAGGCCGGGCCGGCGATGCCGACCGCCTCGGTTGAAGCACTGCGGCCACCCCCCCCGCGGGGAGTGGCCGCTTTCGCCAACAGCCATGCTTCTTCGGTCGGCGCTGCCCTTGCTTACGGCGCCACGAGCACGAGTCTCTGCGTGACCGAGTTGCCCGCGGTCCGCAGCTGCACGAAGTACAGACCACGCGGCGTACCGCCCGCGATCCAGGCGACCGACCTTGTTCCCGCGGGCTGCCGGCCCTGTTCGAGAATCGTCACCAGCCGGCCCGTGATGCTGTAGACGGCGAGCCGGACCGTCGATTCCTCGGGTAGCGAGTATGTCATGTGTGCCACCCCACGGTTCATGCCGAGGATCGTGAGGTCCGGAGCACGGGAGTTGTGCTTTCCGTCGCACGGTCGGAGCGAGTTCACGGCCTGTCCGTCGTCGACACACGTGGCCCCCGGTCGCTGGTCATGCGGCACGCACACCGATACTGCGCCATCGCACGAGCCGCCGTGGCCGTCGGTTGCGGTGAATGCAATGTGGTACACGCGGCCGTTGCCCTTGCCCGAGCGCTCGGCGCGAACTTGGGCGCTGCCGTTCACGACTACGGCATCCGAGCACGTTGCGCCGTCGCCCGACTCGTCGATCGCCTCGTCCTGGGTGACCCCCGTGACCGTGACGGTCACGGCGTCGCCATCGGGATCGGTGACGCCGTGGATCGCAATCGGCACAAGCTTGTGATTCGGCGGCCAGAGTGTTGCCACATTCGGTGCCGCCTTGCTGCAATCGGGATCGTGACTCGAGCTCTCGCCCACACGCAGCGTGATCCCGCACTCCCGACGTGCGCCGCACTGATCCGTGGCCACGAACAGGACCACGTGATCTCCCGCGTCGATCGCGGCCGTGCTCCAATCGAACGTGCCGCTGACCGGGTTCCCCGAGGCCGGCAGGGAAGGCGTCACCGTCGCGCCGGACGGTAGGCCCGAAGCAGACAGTGTGACGACGTCGCCACTGTCGGAATCGGTGGCCGAAAGCGTGAACGACAGGTGGCCGCCGACCGACACGTTGAGGACCGAACCGCAAGCCGGCGTCGCGCCGCCGAACAGCGGCGCCGCATTGGTCGGAGAACAGTTGTCGCAGGCATCGCCAAGCCCGTCATGGTCGGAGTCTTTTTGCAACGGGTTCGCCGCGTCGGGACAGTTGTCGGTCTCGTCGCAAACGCCGTCGCCGTCCCGGTCCGCGCTGCCCGGGCAAACCGGATCGCCGCCCGAGGTGAGGCCGATGACCGTGTCGATCTCGTCGTCTCCATCATGCTGAATCGAGCCCACGCCGCCCGACACCACGTTGACATAGCGGAATGTCTGTCCTCCGCCCAGGCGCCAAACGGTCGTGAACCCGTCGGCGATCCAGCTCGTGTTCCAGCCCTCGAGATAGACCTTGTCGAGTGTGGCAAGCACCCACTGGGTGTTGCCGTCGGTTCCCGCCACGCTCGCGTTCGGGTTGTTCGACAAGTAAACCGTGTATTCGATCGCTTCTTGCGGAAGCGGGCCGTGATCGATGATCGGAAACACCGCCGCCTGGTTCGATGGGCCACCGAGGTCCCAGATGTTACCCGTGGGAACGTCCCCGTCCCCGCCATCCTGCACCCACCACATGTCGAGACACCGCCCGCGATCGGCATAATCGGAGAGCGTCGCGCCGCCGCACGAATAGGCGTAGCTGTTCGGATCATTGCTGAATCCGGAGCAGCCCTGGACGGTGCCGACATAATTCGCTGCGGTGATGCCGGGAGGCTGCGTGCTGCAGGGCACCGGGGCAAACGTGAACGTGGCCGCGTACGCCGCCGTGGGCGGAAAGACCGCGTCGTCCAGCAAGTGTGCGTTGACGAGGTCCTGCAGCGTCGCGTAGCCGAACAGACTGCGGAAAGTCTCGAGGCTGGCTCCCTGCCAAGTGCGGGCGTCGTTCGGATCCGTGATCGGCGCGGAGAAGGTCGGTCGCGCGAAGAGCATGCACGCCAACAGGAAGACGAAGGAAATCGAGCGTTTCATCAGCAGGGCTCCATTTGAAGGAAGGGGAATTCCGTGGGGAGAAAACTCTACACTCCCGGCGCCCGGGATCACAAGGGCAATTTGTGGAGTATTGGGGTACTCCACAGCGGTTTGCGGGCGTATCCTTGGCGCGCAAGTCGCCTTTGGCGTGCTGCAGCAAACTCGAGGAGAGCCCGATGCGCGTGTGTCTGCGATTCGCGGTACCGGTTCTGGGATTGTGGCTGGCGGTTGTCGCCGGGCTGACCGTGCCGGAGGTTTGGGCGGACTGTGAAGCGCAGCCGGCCGAGGCCAAGTGGTGTAACGGCAGTACGATCTCCTGGTCCTTCGGCCAGGGGCTCACAGGCAGCCTGACCGGCGCGGCCCTCACGATCAAGCTCACGGCCGAACAGGCGATCGCCGACCTCAACTTCGTGTTTGCCGACGCGGGTGTGCCCATCTTCCTGAGCGGTCCAAGTGGAACGCCGGGAACGGGAATCACCCTGACGTATGGCGCGACGGCGCTCGGCACTTCGAACTGCACGTCGTCGCCGAAATACGCCAAGACCACGTACACCTTTTCCTACTCGACGGGCAACACGATGGCATCGTTCGTCAAGGCGAACATCGATTTCAACAAGACGTTCGGTGGCTGGACTTCAGCATTGGCGCAAACCGTCACCTATCATGAGATGGGTCACGCGCTCGGCCTGGCGCACGTCCAGAACGTGGCGCCCGGAAGTTGCCCGGCGTCGGGGGCGCCCGCGCCCCTCATGTCCGAGACCCTGCCGTGCACCGCGTCCCCTGGTGTCGATGCATTCTTCGAGCGCGGCATCCGCTGTCTCTACGGCCCCGGCGGCGTGCCCCTGCAGGGAGTAACGTTTTCCTACAACAGCGGGAGCGGAAGGTCCCACACGACGAGGAGTTCGTGCTCCGGAAGCTCGAGCTGTACGAGCTTTTCGGCATTGGCAGCGCTGACCTACGAACTGGCGATCTCGGACAACGGCGGGCCGTTCACGACTTTCGCCACGCTGACGGACGCGGACTGGGTCGAAAACGGATTCGACTTCACGTTCCCGGCGGCGCACACGGCCGCGCGTGTTCGCATGCAGGTGCGCGACGGAGCGACGATTCTGGGTTCGCCCGTCAGCGACGCAATCGACATTCCCGCACCGGTGGCGGTGATCGGCCTCTCCGGGCCACTGGGAGTGCGGCTAAGCGCGAGCCCGAACCCGTTTCAGAGTCAGGTTCGCTTCAGCCTTGACCTCGTTCAGGACGCGAACGCGATCATCGTCATTGCGGACGTTGCGGGTCGACACATCGCGCGCCTCCACGGCGGCGAACTCCCCGCGGGAACACACACCTTCTTCTGGGACGGAGCGAGCGACGACGGGGCGATTGCCCCACCCGGAATCTACTACGTCAGCGCGAGGGCGGGTTCAGGACACATCACGCGCGCGATTCTGCGGTTGCGTTAATCCGTTCGCACGGGGGCAGTTTCACATCCATTAAACTGCCTGGCAGACGAGAATCAAAAAGGACGAAATCTCCAAGGAGGTGTGTCATGGCGGTCGTCGATACCCAGGCTCTCGGTGACTTCAAGGCGGCACAGAAGGCGGGTTGGGCGTATTTTGCGCCGCTCGCATCGTTCACGACACCGTGATCAGCGACAACCATTTCTTCCGAGCAGCGACAACTATTTCTCCCGCCGGTTGACCGTCAGCCCTACTCCTTGGCTTTCTTCGACGCTTCGAGCCGGTAGCTTGCCAGGTTGAGCTCGAGGATGACGCTGTGGTGCACCAGACGGTCGATCGCCGCCGCCGTGGTCATAGGGTCCTTGAAGATCGCCTCCCACTTCGAGAACGGCAGGTTGCTCGTCAGGAGAACGCTGCCCCGCTCGTAGCGATCCGCGAGCAGCGCGAACAGGACCTCCATCTCCTCGCGGTTCTGCTGCACGTACCCGATGTCGTCGATGATGATGGCGTCGAAGCTGGCGAACCGCTTGAGCACTCGAGCGAGCCTCAGATCGCGCTTGGCGATCAGGAGTTCCTGCACCAGCAGGCTGCACGCGGTGAAGAGCACGCGGCGCCCGCGCTGGATCAGCTCCTGCCCGATGGCGCACAAGAGGTGCGTCTTGCCGCTGCCGGGATTGCCGAAGGCGAGCACGTTCTCATGGCGATCGAGGAACGAGCCGTCGAGGAGCACCTGGACCTGCTGGCTGACTCGGCTCGGCAGCCGCTTCTGGTCGAACGTGGCGAGGCTCTTCTCGAGCGGCAGCTTCGACTCGCGCATCAGGCGCGCGATCCGGTTGTCGCGCCGGACTTCACTTTCGCGGCGGGCCAGCTCGAGGAGATACCGCTCGTAAGCCAGCTCTTCCTTGCGCGCCTTCTCGGATTGCTCGACGAAGCACTCGCGGATCGTCGGCAGGTGGAGATCCCTAAGGTGCTGGGTGAGCTCGGCCCGCATCGAGACGGTCAGCGCCATCACACGCCTCCCAGGAAAGCGTCGTCGTAGGTCGACAGGTCGACCTCGGCGATCGTCACGGCTGTCGGCCGCGCCAGCGGCACTGCCGATCCGAGGATCGCGGCCACCGCCTTCAGCGAGATCGTGTCTCCCTGATCGATGAGATGGCGCAGCGCGTTGTCCACGCCGACCTCGCTCTCCGTGGCGGCCAGCTGGAGGATGAGCAAGTACTCGCGCACTCCACGCGGGCCCAGATCCCTTTTCAAGGCGTCGGCGGCAACTCGGAACCGGCTCGTCGGATAGAGGTCGTCGCGATAGCGGTAGTTCTCGAACGCGCCGGGCTTCTTCACCAGCCAGTCGATGATGTGCCGGTACTCGATCCGGTGCTTCTTCTCGCCGCGCAGGCGCGGCATCACCTCGACCCGGCTCTGCGCGTACCAGATCTCGAGCGTCTCGGCGCCCAGGCGGACCTCGACCTCTTCGCCCTTCAAGCGGCTGTGGACCGAGTAGACGTTGTGCTGGACCCGGATCGTGCTGCTCGGGCCCACGCACACGGTCAGGCGTTTGCCGGCATCGAGGCGCTGGAGCGGCAAGGGTCCGAGCACGACCTGCTCTTCAGCGAAGCGTGCCTTGCGACCGGCGTTGCGCCGCGAGAGGAGCACGCGCAGGAACGCCAGGTACGCCCCGCGATCGGTGAAGTCGCGGCTGCCGCGCATCAGTAGCGCCTGGTCGACGGCACGCTTGAAGCGGTGATGGCTCTGCTCGACGTCGCCGTTCTCGTTGCCCTTGCCGGCCTGGATCTTCCGCCCGATGAGATCGTAGTGCCGCAGAACGGCCTCGTACCGCTGAGTGAACTCCTCGGGATGGTCGGTCTTGTGGACCGCCGCGGTCAGGCGGTCGGTCTTGTGCTCGGCGGGAACGCCGCCCAACTCCCACAGCGCGTTCTGGAGCCCGTCGCTCAGGCTCTCGAAGCTCTCCGAGAAGCAGATCGTCCCCGTCTCCCAGTTCGAGTACGTCAGGACGAAGTGGTAGATCAGGTGCTCGAAGGGGCGCCCCGCGAGCGTCACGCCGAGGCTCGTCATGTGCGTGAAGTCGGACTCGCAGAGCCGGCCCGGCTCATGGACCTGGGGGAAGTAGACCTCGCGCGGTGGACCCTCGAGCGCGCGCCAGATCTTCACGCGACGCTGCAGCGTGCGCAGCTGTCCGTCGGCGAAGCGGCCCGGATACTGGCGCTGGAGAACTTCGAACAACGTCCGGGCCTCGAGCCCGGGCTCACGCTCGAGATGCGCGCGAACTTCGTCCCAGACTCCCTCGAACGGGTCGACTCGCGTGCGCCAGTCGTGACGCGGGCGCACCTGCTCGGGCAACTTCCCGAGATCGCGATACCGGCGCGCGGTCTTCTCGCTCATTCCGGACTTCGCCGCGGCCACCGCCAGGGACTTCTCCGTCTGGATCCGCTTCATCAGGAGCCTCACCTGCCTGTCGGTGACCATGTAAGTCCCTCCTCGTGAGGAACTTAGACGCCCACCACCCGTTGCTCCAGACGGGAGTTTTAATTGTCGCCGGGCGGAGTTCTAATTGTCGCTGATCA
>JBKJOC010000223.1:0-4699 GCA_046595725.1 Candidatus Eiseniibacteriota bacterium | reverse complement strand
CCTGCGGATCGGAACTTGCAGTGAGTGCCGGGCATGAGACCCGACCTCCGATCCAGAGCCCTCCCAGGAGCCCGCCCGATGATGCTGTCGTTGCTCATCGCGATGACGATCTTCGATCCGACCGCGCCGGAGGCTGGGCGCCCGACGGACGGAGTCCGCGCAACGGAGGCGAGCCGCCCCAGCGTGGCCCTTCACCGCGGCTCCGATCGGGCACGGATCGTCGTGTTCAAGTCGAAGCGCGAGCTCCAGCTGCTCTCCGGCGACTCGATCATCCGCACGTACAAGGTCGGACTGGGCCTGGAGCCCGTGCTCCCGAAAGTGCGCCAGGGTGATTACGCGACGCCGGAAGGCAATTACTACGTCTGCTCGAAGAACCCGCAGAGCCGCTACGACTTCGCGCTCGGGCTCAGCTACCCGTCACCGAACGATGCGGAGCGCGGCCTGGAGTCCGGCCTGATCACGGCCGAGGAGCACAACCGCATCATCGCCGCCTTCGTCAAGCGCGCCGCGCCACCGTCGAACACGTCGCTCGGCGGTGAGATCATGATCCACGGCAAGGGCTCGAGCTGGGACTGGACGTCGGGCTGCGTCGCGCTCGATCACCAGGACATCGAGGAACTCTTCCGGACGGTGCCGATCGGGACCCCGGTGACCATCCTGCCCTAGCTTAGCTGCTCCTCTTCGAAGGGGCTGCTCCCCGCGAGTACGGATAGCCCTTCCTCAGTAGTTCGTCGAGGGCGATGTCGTGGCCGTAGATGTCCGCGTAAAACTCCACCACGCCGTTCTCGAACGCGCCCGCCGTCGCATAGGTGACGAACACCGGCACCGGTTTCGGCAGGTTCACGCGATGGTTGTCCTCGCCCTTCATCGCGTCCTTGATCAGGGCGAGGTTCCACTCCGGCTGGTCCCGCAGCACGTATTCGGCCAGCGCCACCGGGTCGCTGACGCGGATGCAGCCATGGCTGAAGTCCCTTCTGGCCAGCGCGAACAGGCCACCGACCTGCGTGTCGTGCAGGTAGACGTCGTGCATGTTCGGGAACATGAACTTCACCCGGCCGAGCACGTTGTGCTCCCCGGGCAGCTGGCGCATGCGCAGGTCCCGGCCGATGCGCTTGAGGTTCTCGGGCGTGAGCGGCAGGTTCGTGGAGCCGCCACCCTTCTTGACCAGCACGATGCCCTGGCGCTGCAGCAGTTCCGAATCCCAGGCCGCGCGGGGACCGAGCTCGTCCATCATGAGCTCGGACGGCACCTCCCAGTAGGGACGGAAGACCAGGTAGGTCATGCTCGCCGAGAACAGCGGCGTCGCGTTGCGATCGGCCGCGCCGACCAGCACGTCCATCGCCAGCGTGTTGTCCTCGCGATC
This sequence comes from Candidatus Eiseniibacteriota bacterium, assembly GCA_046595725.1. Taxonomy (GTDB): domain Bacteria; phylum Eisenbacteria; class RBG-16-71-46; order RBG-16-71-46; family DASYSL01; genus JANPEF01. Next base: position 3,336 of record JBKJOC010000223.1, on the reverse strand, counting down.
CGACAGGTCGCGGTAGGCGTAGAGCCGGAACGCGGGGATGTTGACCACGATCGGCGGGGCCGTGAACGGCTGCGGCAGCCACCGCCAGCGCTCGAGCGCGAGCTCGATCTTGCGGATGTTCTGGCCCATGGGGCGCTTGAGCTCGGCGGACGTGTTGGGCCAGATGATGCCGTCGGTGTCGAGTCCGTGGCGCTTCTGGAATTTCTTCACCGCTTCGACCAGCTCCGGCGAGTACAGCGTATCGGCCTTGGCCTTCGGCGCCTTGAAGCTGCCCATGTCGCCGAATGCCTGGAGGCGCCGCCTCAGGCGCGGCGCATCGGTGAACTTCATCCCGGGCTTGAGGTCGCGCGGAATCGAGATCCTCGCCGTGACGATCGAGTCGCGCGCGAGCGCGCGATATTTCGCGAGCGCGTTCTTCAGGTATTGATAGTGATAGAGCTTCGGCTGGTGGCGCGCCAGCACGTCGTCCTGCTGCCCGGCATCGCGCAGCGACTCGACGATGGCGTCGAGCGGCTCGACCCGGAGGGCGGCGGGAAACTGCGCGCCGGCAGCGGCCGGGGTGACCCTGCCGTGCTCGAGCGCATCGACGAACCGCGCGGCCGCGATCGAGAGCGCGAGGTCGAAGCGCGCCTGCTGGTTGGGACCCGAGGCGTCGGACAGGCCCGAGGCCGTCTCAACGAGCCAGGCGGCGTCATAGTCTCTGGGATCAAGGCCCAGGCTGTCCGCGGCGGCGAGGCGCGCGATCAGCCGCGTCGCAGCGGGCGTGGGCGTTCCACCCTCGAGCCACACGGCCCGCCACCCCGAGCGCGCGTAGAGCCGCTCGAGACTGGGGCGGACGTCGGAGAAGGCCGGCCAATGCAGGTCGGCGTGTCGTCCTGACTGGACGATCGTACGGAGGGAGCCTGTGGGGACCACCGCCGCGCGCGCCTTGGGCTTGGCCGCCGCCTTCGCGAAGGCGGGCGCAACCAGGGACAAGAAGAGGAATGCCGTCAGGATTCGAATTGAACTCATGAGCCCGCCCTTGGATTGATGCTGCCCGTGGTGACCATCATGTTGCGAGCCCCCGATGCCCTACGACCGTACCATGCCTTTCCGCCCCGCGTGCGGCGCCTGCGCCGCTCAAATGCAAAGCCCTCCCCGCCGGCCGGGCGGGAAGGGCGCGCGTCTTCGATCTGGCTGCCCGGCAAGGATTCGAACCTCGACTAACTGGTCCAGAGCCAGTCGTGCTACCGTTACACCACCGGGCAGCATATTCAGTTGTCCTGCAATCACTTGGGCGGCCGGTCCGCGAACCGCGGACCGGCCGTCGTTGCGTGCGCAGTCTACGGATCGGGGGCGGCCCTGTCAACCGCCGGGCCTCCGCGCCCCACGGCTACGAGGTTTGGCCGAGCGCCGCCTGCTCCGTGGCCCACAGGGAAGCGCCTGCGCGCAGCCGCTCGAGGGTGCGCTTCTTGCCCAGCAGGCGCATGACCTCGAAGATCCCGGGCGCGACCCGCCGCCCGGTCAGCGCCACGCGCGCCGGGAAGAACAGGTCCCCCGCCTTGAGCCCCATGCGCTCGGCCAGCGCGCGAACCGCTTCCTCGAGCTGCGCGAGCTCGAACGGCTCGACCGGCTCGACCGCGTTCGCCAGCTCGAGCAGTCGATGGTCGCCCCCGGGTCTCTTCGCAAACTCCGCGCGCGCGTCGTCAGCGACCACGACCGGATCGCGAAACGCGAACCCGGCGTAGCCCTCGACGTCGGCCAGCGTCTTCAGGCGGTCTCCCACGGCCTCGACGGCGAGCGCAAGGAAGCGGTCCACGTCCCCCACCGCGCTGGCATCGGGCTCGCCATCGGTCTCGCGCAGGTAGGCGCGCACGCGACGGACGCGCTCCTCAAGCGGCATCGCGCGCAGGTACTGCCCGTTCATCCACTCGAGCTTGTCCTTGTCGAAGATCGCGCCCGTGTTGTTGACACGATCGATCGTGAACTTCTCGATCAGCTCGGGCAGCGTGAAGATCTCCTGCTCGCCGTCCCACGACCAGCCCAGCAGCACCAGGAAATTGACCAGCGCCTCGGGCAGGTAGCCGCGGGCGCGGAACTCGGTGACGAACGTGGCGTCCTCGCCGCTGCGCTTGGACATCTTCGTGCGATCGGAGTTCAGGATGAGCGACATGTGCGCGAACTCGGGGATGCCGTAGCCCAGCGCCTCGTAGAGCATGATCTGGCGCGGCGTGTTCGAGAGGTGTTCCTCGGCGCGCAGCACGTGCGTGATCTTCATGGCGGCGTCGTCCACCACGCACGCGAAGTTGTAGGTCGGAAGTCCGTTCCCCCTCAGGATCACGAAGTCGCCCACCTGGTCGCCCGGAAAGGTCACGTCCTTGCGCACGCGGTCGTGAAATGTCACCGGCGTCCCGGGGACGCGGAAGCGAATCGCCTCCGGCAGGCCCTTTGCGCGGCGCTCGGCCTGCTGCTCCGGGGTCAGGTCCCTGCAGGTGCCGGCGTAGTGCGGCGCCTGGCCGGCCTTCTGCTGCGCCTTCCGGTGCGCGTCGAGTTCCTCGTCCGTGCAGTAGCAATGAAACGCCTTGCCTGAGGCAAGGAGCCGCTCGGCTTCCTCACGGTAGAGCCCGGTGCGCTCGCTCTGGCGGTAGGGTCCATAGGGACCGCCCACGTCCGGCCCCTCCGCCCAGTCGAGCCCGAGCCACGCCAGGTCCCTGAGCACCTGCGACTCGGCCTCGCGCGTCGAACGGACCAGGTCCGTGTCCTCGCTGCGCAGGAGGAACGTACCGTCGTGGTGACGGGCGAACAGCCAGTTGAACAGCGCCGTGCGCGCGCCGCCGATGTGAAGCGAACCAGTGGGACTGGGGGCGAAACGGACTCGAACCGATCCTTCGGGGGATGCGGCCACGGGGGGCCTCCCTGCGGTGTGGTGAAAGGCCCGGGCCGCCGCGCGGGCGCCCCGGGCCTTGAGGTGTCGTTCCGGGCGCCGCGCTAGGTGTGGTTTCTATACACGTTGTTCATTGCGGACCCTCAGTCGGCTGAAGGGTGGTTGGCGGTCGAGACTTCCGTGCGGCCGGCGGCGATTGTAGCGCTCGATATAGCGCTTCAGTGCCGCCGTTCTTCTGTTTGAAGTCGGATAGGGCCTTACGTAGGCCCATTCCCTGAGCAAAGTCTGGATGAAGCGCTCGGCCTTGCCGTTGGTCTGCGGTCGGTAGGGCCTGGTCCAGCGATGTTTGATCTCCGCCCCGTCGCAGACGGCTTCGAAGACCTTGGCCCGATACGCCGAGCCATTGTCGGTCAGGATCCGCAGGATCTTCACTCCCTCCTGCTTGAACCAGGCGATGGCGCGGCGCAAGAACG
>JBKJOC010000203.1:0-11549 GCA_046595725.1 Candidatus Eiseniibacteriota bacterium | reverse complement strand
GCGCGGCCGCGTCACGCGCACCACGTTCGAGCCGCCCGCCAGCGCGGCGCGCGGCAGGTTGAGCCAGCGCGCCAGCGCCGGCACCGCGAGGCCGAGCGGATGCGCGATCTCGGCGCGGTTGATCAAGCCCCACTCGATCCGCTCGAGGGGAACTCCAGGGACGCGCTCGACCAGCAGCTTCGCGGCCGCGCGCACGGCATCGCGCACGAGCGCGTCGTAGTCCTCGTAGCGCGGATCGAGCAGGTGAAGGGGACGCTCATGGAGCAGCCGGCGCGCGACCTCGTCGGAGAGCGCCCAGTCGTACTCGAACGTGCTGTCGGCCTCGCGGCACGGGGCGATCAGGGGCGCGACCACGAGGCGTGTCAGCTCGCCGCGCGCGTAGCGCAGGAAGGCATGCGCCACCGAGGTGGTGTCGGCACGATGGTTCCAGGTCCCGAGGATGCGGCGCGCCGCCGCGAGTGTGGTGTCGCCGCGCACCGCATCCGGCGTGAGCGCGCGGTCGAGCGCTGCCGCGGTGGTGGCGAGAAATGCGTCGTCGACATCGTTCTGGAGTCGGGCGCAGTCGTTCGCGGTCCAGCCTTCGCGCGCGGCGAGTTGCGACGCAATCCGGTGCGCGCGCCACGGCATTGCCGGCGTTCCGCCCACGAGCTCCCAGGCCGCCCCGCCGACCGTGCGCTGGTTCGCGGTGGCGACGAATCCGGACGCGGGCGCCACCACCGACGGCATCGAGTCGGCCGGCACGACAGAGGGCCAGCCGGCGACGAGGTCGGTCGAGGCCCGCGGGCGAGCGGGGTCGAACCCGACGCGGCGCGGCATGCGCCCGCCGATCTTCCAGGCGATGGCGCCGGAAGTGTCGCCCACCACGAAGTTGAGCGGCGGCCCGCCGTAGTGACCCAGCGCGGCGAGGAACCCGGGCACGTCCTGCGCGCGCTCAAGATCCGCCAGGTCGGTGTCGTACATCGCGGGCTCGAGCGCGGTCCACTGGGCCGCGAGCCACCCGCCATGGACGGAGGCGGCGACCACGGGCCCGAAGCGGGTCGTGCGCACGAGCAGCGTCTCGGCGGGCGCGCCGCGCGACACCAGGATCTCTCGCCGCGTGCCGAACGTCTCGGGGCCATGCGGGCCAAGGTAGTGCGCGCTGTCCCCCGCGATCGGCACGCAGCGCACCAGGTCGACGAAGTCGCCTTCGACATTCGTGCCGGTCCACGCCACGCGGCCGTTGCTGCCGAACACGACCCCGGGCACGCCGGGCAACGTGATGCCGGTGACGGTGATCCCGGGCGCGTCGAGCCGCTGGCGATGCCAGATCACGGGCACGCGAAGGGAGAGGTGCGGATCGCCCGCGATCAGCGCGCGCCCGCTTGACGTCCTCGTGCCCGCGATCGCCCAGTTGTTGCTGCCCTTGTCGAAGCGGTCCATGACGACGGCGAGGCGAGCCTCGGGTTGCGACAACCGGGCGGCGCGCCGCGAGCGCGCATCGAACTCCAGGGCGGTCGGCGTCGGGGGCATGGCCGGCGCGGGGGCCTGGTCGAGCGCCGCGTCGAGCGGCGTCGTGACCGGGCGCAGGAATGCGACCACCGAGGGCGGCAGTTCCTTGTCCATGCGCTCGACTTTGCGCTCCTCGTCGGCCTGATCCCACGTCAGGTCCTGGAGCATCAGCATGGTCGTCAGGATCACGTCGCGCGCGGACCAGGGCTCGGGTCTCGCGCCGAAGACGAGGAACTCCGGCGCCCCCGGGTGGCGCTTGTCATAGACATTCACCCCGTCGGCGTAGGCGTCGAAACGGGCGCGCCGCGCGGGCGAAAGGAGCGCCACGGCGGAGTCGGCGACCTGGGCGAATCCGTAGGCGCGGAACAGCCGGTCCGAGGGCAGGAGCCCGGGACCGACCCACTCGGCGAGGCGGCCGAGCGCGGTGCGGCGGTAGAGTTCCATCTGGAAGCGGCGGTCCCGGGCGTGTGCCCAGCCTTGACCGAACGCCAGACTCAACTCATTCTGGGAATGGATCGTGGGCACGCCGAGCGAGTCGTAGTCGAGCGTGATTGCCGTCCCGGGTGGGTTCGAAGCGGAGGGCGCGAGCCGGAGCCGCTCGTCGGCCCGGGGTAGCGTCGAGCGCACGCTCCAAGCCGCCCAGACGGCAGCTCCCGCCACGAGCACGACGAGTCCGAGGAACACGCCCAGCAATCGCCTCATCCGCCCTCCCCAGTCCTGCGCGCCGCGCGGGGCCGGCAGTATGCCATGCGGCTCGTGTTCTGCACGCCAAAAGGTCGTGGGCGAGACCCATGAGACCTTCGGCAAGACTTGAGGAGAAGGCGTCCCCGGCCGATATTTCAGACGTCTGCCGCCGGCGGGTCGTCCCAAGGGATTGGAGTCTGTCATGTCCGCTCGAAGATCACGCTTGATGATCCTCGCCTTCGCCCTGCTCGCGCTCGCCTCGGCCGAGGCCCGCGCCGCATCAGTGTCGCTCATCCCCCGCCCCCCCGGAATCGGCCTGCGCGCGCGTGATGGCCTCGATGCCGCCAGGGCGCTCGCGCGCGGGTGGTCGCCCGACGCCGCGCTGGTCTACGTCGAGTCCGAGGACGAGGTGTTCGAGGACGGCACCGCGCGCGCCTGGAACTACCTGTACTGGTCGCCGCGCGAGCGCAGCACCCGCGGCTGGATCGTGCGCAAGGACGGGACCTCGAGCGCGATCGAGTTCGCGTTCCCGTTCGATCCCCCGCCGCTCGAGGACGGCTGGCAGGACGGCATGAAGACCGTGCAGCAGGGCTCGAAGGACGCCGCGTTCGCGCGCGCGCGCGCCGCGGGACCGCTGCGCACCATGGTCGTGACCAACGGCCTGTGGACCGATCGCGGACCGGCGCGCACCGCCTGGGTCCTGGGCTTCGGCCAGCGTGGGCCGGGCGATCGCGAGTGGATCTGCGACGCGCTGCGCGGCACCCCGCTCGGCGAGCGCGACGCGGCACCGCCCGAGGGCACAGGCAACGTCGTCGGCGGCCGCGCCGCGCTTCCGCCGTGGCTGGGCGCGCACGCGACCGCCCTTTTGACCCGTACCGCCGCCCTGCGCGACGATCCGGCGCGCATCCTGCGCGACCGCGAAGCGTGGCTCCTGCCGCGCGAGGCCGGCGCGCTGACGCGGCTCGCGGTCCAGGATGCCACGCTCGACTCGTTGGGCAGGGGCGGCATGGTCGCATCAGGCGGGGAGGTCTCGGCCAGCCTCGAGGCGCTCGCGCGCTGGAACGGCAGCGCGTCCCTTGCCGACAGCTTGCTCGCGCGCAGCGCCCAGAGGATCGAGGCGGCACGGAGAGACCTGGCGGTGGAGCGGCCGACCGAGCTCGCGGTCTACATGACGCTCGAGGCGCGCGCCCGGCCGGAGCGCGTGAGCGTCCTGGTCGACGGGTTCGAGGCCGCGCGCGCGATCTACGGCGAACTCGAATGGCGGGCGCTCGACAGCGGCGCCTGGGCCGAGGTCGCCCGGCGCACGATCCGAAGCGGCGCGCGCGAGGTGAAGGTCGACATCGAGGGCGCCGATCACCGCATCCAGAGCGCGACCTGGCGCGGCACGCCCGCGGCCGGGCGCCTGACCGTCCTGCGCCTGCGCCTGAGCGGCGGTGAGCGCGCCACGACCCCGCCCGCGCTCGAATTCGTGACGGCCTCGGCTCCGTGAGGCGCGGCACTCCCCTTTTGCTTCGCGTCGCACTCGTGCTCTTCCTGGCGGCGCGTGTGGCGCATGCCGCACCGCCCGCACCGGCGCCGGCGGCGGCGCCCCCACCGGCTTCGTTCGGCGAGGGCTGGGCGCGCGCCGCCGTGTTCGAGTACGCCGCCGGGCGTCCCGACCGCGCCGCGCGCCTCGCCGGGCGGGCGCTCGACTCGGGCGCCACCGGCGCGATTCCGGAAACCGCGGTCCGTTACCTGCGCGCCGAGGCGCTCCGCCAGGCAGGCCAGCCCGCGGCCGCCGAGGCCGAGCGCGCCCAGTTGCTTCGTCAGGCTCCCGCCTCGGCGTGGGCGCGCGCCGCGCTCGACCTCTGCGCGCTCGAGGGTGCCGCGTGCGCCGACGCGCTCGATCCCGTGACCGCGGCCGCGCGCGGGCCGCTCGGCCTCGCCGCCACCGTCGCGCAGGGTGAGCGCATCGCAAAGGCGCGCGGCGCGCGCGCCGCCGAGACCTGGGGCAAGCCGCTCGAGGCCACGCCGGCGGGACCGTTCTGGACACTGCTCCTGGCCCACGCCCACCTCGCGGCGGGCGACACCGTGTCGGCCCGGGCGGCGTTCGAGCGCGCGGTGTCGGGCGCGGCCGCGCGCGGCGACGACGAGCTCGTGTCCGAGTCGGCACTGAGGCGCGCCGCGCTGGCGTATGCGCAGGGCGACGCTCTGACCGCGCTCACGTGGGTCGCCCGCGTGACCGACGAGAAGGGCCGGACCCTCTCCTGCCCCGCCGCGATCTTGACCGGGTACGCGCACTATCGGCTCGGCCACGCCAGGGAGGCAGCAGTGGCGTTCAATTACGCGCAGGCCTGCGCGCGCGACCGCGGGGAACGCGGACGCCTGCTCGCGCTCGAGGCCAGAAGCCGCGCCCAGGCGGGCGAGTACCGCCTCGCGGCCGCGGTCGCGGGCGACGCTGCCGCCGACCTCGAGGCGGCGGCGCGCGGGGAGGGCGTCGGCCAGGCCCGCTTGAGCGACGCCACCGACGTGCTCGAGGGACAACTCGAGCTCGACGTCGATCGCCCCCGCCTGGCGCGCACGTTCTTCTTCGCCCAGGGCGCGAAGGAGGGCTGGCTCACGACCGGGGCCGAAGCCCAGGCGTTCGCCGGCTTCCCGTTCCGCATCCTGCGCGAAGGCGCGGGTGAGGCGGCCCGCGCCGAGGACCGCGCGAGCGGCCGGACCCAGGCCGCGCTCTCGGAGATCGAGTCGCCCGCCAGCCGCTCAGCCCGCCTCGACGCCATGGCCGCGCGCGAGCGCGAAGGCGATCGCGCGCAACTGGTCGAAAGCCTCGTGCGCGACCTGGACCAGCTCGGCGATTCCCTGCGCGGGGTCAACCGCACCCCGGCCGACAGCGCGAACTTCGTGCGCGAGTCGGGCAGTCGCATCGACGAACTGGCCGAACGTGCCGCCCGCGCGTCGCTGGCCGGGGGCGCGGCCACCGCCTCAAGGGCCCGTGCGCTCTCGGTGCGCGCGCAGGCGGCCGCGATCCAGCTTGCGCCCGCGCCCAATCGCCTCGAGGAGCGCTACGAGTCGCTCGAGCGGGCCGCCCTCGAACGCGAATCGGTATTGCTGCTGGCGCTCGCCGACAGCGCGACCGCGAACGCCGCCTTCGAGGCCGCCCGGTGGCGCGGTCCGCGCGCGCGCGAGTTCAAGGCCGAGCTGGTGCGCAGCCTGGCCGCGCGCCAGTCAGAGAGCGTCCACCTGGCTGCGCTCGCGGCGCGGGCACTGGCGGCGGTGCGCTCCGATGCCGAGCTGGCGGCGCGGCGACAGCAGGCCGCCGGCGCGGCGCGGGCCGCGATCGACGCCTCCGCCGCCGACTCGCTGGCGCGCGTGGCACAAGAGCGCGCGGACGACGGGCGCGCCCGCGAGCACACCGCCCGGCTGGCCGCGCGCGCGCAGGCCGACTATGAGGTCGCGCTGTTCGAGCGCGGCGCCTGGTCCGCGATCGCGCTCGACGAGGGCGACTCCACCACCTCTGACCTCGCGCCGGCGATTGCGGCGTCCGATGCGTTCCTGTCGCGCTTTCCGCACAGCCCCTACGTCGGGGCGACCGAGTTCAATCGCGCCGATCTCGAGGTGCGGCTCGCCTACGCGAGGGTGCGGAACTCGGGCACTCCGCCGGACTTCCGGCCCGCGGTGGCACGCTACGAGCGTCTCTTGACGATCACGCCGGCCTACACGCGCAAGGACGCCGTGCTGTTCAACCTTGCCGCGATCGCACGCGAGTCGGGCGACCCGGCGACCTCGGACCGACGTCTCGCCGAGCTGCTCGCGGTGGCGCCCGCCTCCGAGCTGGCGCGCGAGGCCCACATCGAGCTGGGCGATCGCGCGCTCGATGCCGAGCGCTGGGCGGAGGCCGAGCAGCACTTCGGCGCGGTCGCCGCGGGCGGCGGGTCGCTTGCCCAACTGGCGCGCTACAAGCAGGGATACGCGGCGCTCAAGAGCGGCAACGGCGAGGCGGCGAGCGAGGCATTCGCGGGCCTGCTCGCGCTGCCGGACCTGGCGCAGGAGATCGCCGACGACGGCCTGTCGCAGCTTGCCAGGGCGCTCGACCTGAGCGGCGGCGCGCCCGCGGCCGAGCGCTTTCTCGCGCTCCACAAGGATCCGCCTTACGCTCGCGCGTTGCTGCTCGCGATGGCCGAGCACGAGAACGACGACGGCAAGTTCGACCGCGCCGCGCAGACCTGGCGGCTGGGGATGGAGCGCGAGCCGGGCCGGGCCGAGAACGTCGCGATCGCGCGGCGGATCCTCGGGGCCTGGGACACGCGCGCGCGTCCCGACGAGCGCGAGGCGGCGCGGCTCGACCTCGCGCGCTTCTTCGCCACCTCGGGCCGCGGCGCGGCCGGCGGGCCCGAAGCCAGTGCACTGGGCGCGCGCTCGATGCTCGAGGCCGCGTTCCTGGCGCACGAGGCCGGGCGCGCGAAGAAGGATCCGGCCGGGCTCCCCCGCGCCGTCGGCCTTTATCGCGAGCTGGCGCGCCTCTATCCCGCGAGCGACTCGCTCGCGCTCGCCGCCTCCTCCGAAGGCGAGGCCCTGTTCGACCTCGGCAAGTTCGACGAAGCGGCGCAGGCGCACGATCGCGCACTGGCCCACAAGGGCGCGCCGGGAGCGCTGAGGCGCGAGGCCGCGTTCGGCGCCGCACTGGCGCGCGAGCGCGTGGCCGCCGCTGACCAGTACCGAACCCCCGCGCTCAGGGACTCGCTCGAGCGCGCGGTCAAGCGGTTCGAGAGCGAGGCCCCGGGCGATGCGCGCGTGGGCCCGCTCTGGCTGTCGGTCGCGCTCGGATCCAAGGAACGCGACGACCCGCAGCGCGCGCGCCGGGTCTTCGAGCACGTCGCCGGCCGTGACACCAGCGAGGCCTCGCGCCGCGCGCAGTCCGAACTCGGCCGCGTCGCGCTCGCCGAGAGCCGCTGGCTCGAGGCGGAGAAGTTCTACGCCGACGCCGCGGCCGGCTATCTCGCGGCCGGCGATCGCGCCGAGGAGACCCGCCTGACCGACCTCGCAGCCTCCGCCCGCTTCAAGGCGGCCGAGGACGAGGAGGCGCGGCGCGACACGCTCGCCGCCGCCAGCACGTTCCGCATCGTGGCCGACCGCTACCCGAACTTCGGGCGCGCCGATGTCGCGCTCTACCGGGCCGGGCTGGCCGCGCTGGCGGGCGGGCAGCCGCGCGCGGCCGACGAGCACCTGGCGACCCTCAGGGAGCGCTACCCGGGATCGAAGCTGCTCGACGACGCATTGCTCAAGCGCGGGGAGGCGGCCCTGGCCGCGCGCGACACGCTCGCGGCCGCGCAGTTGCTGGCCAGCGGCCGGGTTGAGGGCGGCGGCTTGGGCGTCGAGGCGCTCGAGCAATCGGGCCGGCTCTTCAGGAGCGCCGGCGCGTTGACCGACGCCGAGGCCGCGTATCGCAGGATCGTCAAGGAATCGCCCGACGGCCGGGCCAGGACACGCGCGCTGGCGGACCTCGCCACCCTCCAGTACGAGCTCGGGCGCCGAGTCGAACTGTCGACGACGCTCGCACCCTGGCGCACGGGACACTGGCCCGAGGGCTTCGCGCCGGACGCCGACGCCGACGTGCGGGCGCGCTTCGTGCTCGGCCGCCTGCTCGCGGATTCGTGCCTCGCGCTGCCGATCGCCCACCCCATCAAGCCCGCGCTCGACCGCAAGCTCCAGGCGCTCGGCCCCGCGCTCGAGAACCTGAAGGCGGCCGCGCGCACGGTCGACAGCCCCTACTGGGCGGAGAGCGGCTACTTCGCCGGCCTCCTGCTCGACGACCTCGGTACCCGGCTCGGCGCGCTGCCGCCGCCGACCGTCATGAGCGCGGCCGACAGCGCCGGCTACAAGGACGCGCTCTCGGCCCAGGCCAGAAGCTTCTACACGCGCGCCGAGGACCTGTGGATCGCCGCGCTCGAGGGCATGCCCCCGGCGCCGGCCGACTCGGCCGCGCGTTCCCGAAGGCCGCTCGACGGATGGCGCGGGCGGATCTGGGAGAAGCTCGAGAGCCGCCTGGCGATGCACTACCCATGGCGGTTGTCGGCCCGCGAGCTGCCGCCGGTCGACGCCCTGGGAAGTCTCGTCGCCTCGGCCGAACCGGCGATTCCGGCCCCGGATTCGGCGGCGCTCGATGCCGGGGCGCTCGAGGACCTCCAAAACCGGTTGCGGTGGATCTCTCAATATGTTGCGGACAGACAGCTTGACGTTGCGGCCCAATGGGTCGAAGCGGCCCTCAAGATCTACCCCAAACGCGCCGAAATCTGGAATGATCTGGGAGCCGTCCGTCACCTCGAGGGACGCTGGGGCGAAGCCGAGCGCGCGTGGGACCAGGCGCTCGCCCTCGACTCGAAACTTCCGGGCGCGCTCTACAATCGCGCCGTCTTCGAGCGCTTCTACCGGCTCGACCGCGTGGCGGCGCGCCGCGACTTCGAGCGCTTCCTCACCCTGGGTGTGACCTTCGACGAGACCCTGGCCGACCGCATGGCCGAGGAGAAGAAGCCATGACAAGGCCACGAATCCGGCCCGCGCTGCTCGGGGTCGCGCTGCTTGTCGGCTTCGCCGCCCAAGCCTCTGCCGCGCCCGCGCCGCCCGCGCCCGTCCGCCCGGCCCCCAAGCCCGCGCGCACGACGAGTGCGGCGGCGCCGCGCCGGCCACTCACGCTCGCCGCGCAGACGATCGAGGGTCGATCGGAAGCGCCGCGTGTCCTGTTCGTCCACACGGGCCCGAAGCTCGCGCTCGAGGACGCCCCGAAGCATCCCTCGTACCTGAGGGACGATTTCACGGCGGCCCTGTCGTCGCCGGTCACTGTGCGCGTGCGAATGGTGGAACCCCTGCGCGCGCTACCTGTCCCTGGAGGGAGCCGATGAATCCGATCGAGATGTTCGCCACCTTTTTCAAGGCGGGCGGACCGTTCATGTACCCGATCTTCGCCATCGCCGTCATCACGCTGGCGATCGCAGCGGAGCGCTGGTGGGTGATCATGGTCAAGTCCCGCATCTCGAGCAAGAAACTGACCGACCGCGTCGTGCCGTTGATCCGCGGCGGCAGGAAGGACGAAGCCGCGCGCTACTGCCGCGACTCCGAGGCTCCGCTCGCCCAGGTCGCAACCGCGATCCTCGAACGCCCGACCCGCGGCTCGAATCCGCTCGAGGTCGAGGCCGAATTGTTCGCCACCGCCGACGCCGCGGCCTCGGTGGCGCTGCCGCCCCTGTCCAAGCGCATCCTTTACATCGCCATGCTGGCGAACGCAGCCACGCTGCTGGGCCTGCTCGGCACCGTGTCGGGTCTCATCTACTCCTTCAGCGCCGTCGGGCAAGCCGATCCGGCACAACGCTCTGCGTTCCTCGCTGCCGGGATCGCGGAGGCCCTGAACTGCACCGCGTTCGGCCTCATCGTCGCCGTCCCGACGCTCTTCCTCCACGCCTTCTTCTCCTCCCAGGTGACGTCGGTGACGGACGACGTCGAGGCCACGTCGGTCAAGTTGATCCACGCCATGTCCGGACTCGACCAGCCGTCCAACGTCATCCCGATGAGCACCGCGGCAGCCACCCCGGCCAACGGCGGCCATGTCGCTCCGTAAGAAGCGGCGCCACCAGGTCCAGCCCGAGGAGTTGAACCTCCTCCCGCTCATGAGCCTGTTCGTCGCGCTCGTGCCGGCGCTCCTCTACTCGGCGGTCTTCGTGCCGGTCTCGGCGCTCGGGCTCGATTTCCCGGGCACGGGCGGCGCGGCGAGCGAGAGCCCCCTCGCGCTTGCGGTGCGGCTGTCGGATTCGACCTACGCGGTCGAGGGCGTCCCCGACACGGCCTACGCGCCGATCCCGCGCGTGGCGGACGGGGCCGCGGCCCTGGGCGAGCTGAGGGCCCAGCTCGATGGAGTGCATGTCCGCTTCCCCACCGCCGGCGGCGCGATCCTCGTGGTCTCGCCCCAGGTGCCCTACCGGGAAGTCGTCCAGGTGATGGACCAGGTGCGCGAGTCGGGCTTCGGCAACTCGACGCTGCTGGGGGCGAGCCAGTGACCGGGTACCTCGCCGCGACCGCGCTCCGCGAGCGCAAGCGCCGCAAGAAGGAGCAGCCGATCGTGGCGACGCTGCAGCTGACCTCCCTGATCGACATCTTCACGGTGCTGCTCCTGTTCCTGCTCAAGAGCCTGGTCGTGGGCGGGGCGGTGGTCTCGCCCTTCCCGGGTGTGACGCTGCCGCCCTCCTCCTCGATGGCCTCGTTCAAGGAGGCCCCGGTCGTGGTCGTGACCAAGGGCCAGATCGTGGTCGACGGCGAGGCCGTCTGCCCGACCGGGGAGGTCACCGCCTCGACCGAACTGCGCGTGCCGCCGCTCGAGGCCGCGCTCGCCGCGGTCCGCCAGAAGACCGATGCCCTGGCCGGGCGCGCCGGCAGCTCGCGCAAGTTCGAGGGCAAGTTGATCCTGCAGGCCGACGAGACGATCCCGTTCCACGTCCTGCAGAAGGTCATGTACACGAGCCAGACCGTCGGCTTCTACGACATCACGCTCGCGGTCCTCCAGAAGTGAGCACGCGCGCGCGCCAGGCCGCAGGCGACCTGTTCGACGACTTTCGGCCGGGGCCGTTCGAGTCGCTCGACAAGCCCGCGCTCTACAGCCACCTGTTCTTCCTCACGCTGGGGGCCCTGTTCCTCTGGCTGGTGTGGAAGACGCCGCCGCGGCCGATCGAGTCGCTGACCATCGACCAGCTCCCCAAGCGCGTGACGCGCCTCCTGCTCAACAGCTCGGACCTGGCGAAGCTCTCGACGCCCGAGAGGAGCCTCGTCCCGCCTTCGAGCATCGCCCCGCGCGCCGGCGAGAAGGCGCCCGAGAAGACCGCCGAGAGGCTCCCTGAGCCGCGCATCACGCGCCAGGCTCCGCCCTCGGGCTCGCGCGGGGTCCCGGGCAATGAGCCGGGTGGCGGCGGCGGCGGCGGCGGAAACAGCGGCGCGGGCTCGCGGGGCGCGGCGGTCGCGGCCGGGGTCGCGCAGCAACTCGGCGCCACCGGCGCGCTGGCCGAGGTCGACCGGATCGTGGGCGACTTCACGGGCGTGGTCGCGAGCGGACGCGGCGGCAACGCGCTGCGCCAGGGCGCTCCCGGCTCGGGCGTCGAGCGCCGCACCGGCACGCCGGGCGCGCGCGCGCGCTCGGGCGCGGACCTGGGCGGCGTCGACGAGATCCTCGGACGCGCCGACCAGGGCGGCGTCGGCGGGCGCGGCACGGCCGGCGCGGGAGCCGGGGGTGGCGGCGGTGGCGGCGGCGTGGGGCGCGCGCAGGTGCGCACCGCGGCGCCGGCGCCGGTTGCCGGCGGGGGCGATGCGCCCGCCGAGGGCCGCACCGCGGGCGCGCTCATGGCGGTGGTCCAGCGCCA
>JBKJOC010000138.1:0-7093 GCA_046595725.1 Candidatus Eiseniibacteriota bacterium | reverse complement strand
ACGGTGGCGCGATTCGAGGAGACCTCGAGGAACCCGCCCGTCACCACGAAGTGGCGCTGCGACTGGTCGGGCAGCCGGATCGACATCACGCCCGGCTCGAGCGAGGTCAGAAGCGGTGCGTGGTGCGCCAGCACGCCCAGGTACCCGACCGACCCGCGCGCATAGAGATGGATCGCCTCGCCGGCGAAGACTTCGCGCTCGGGCGTGAGCAACTGGACATGGAAGGGCGTGGCCACTAGTTCGCGGCGCCCTTCATGGTCTCGGCCTTGGCGATGGCTTCCTCGATCGTGCCGACCATGTAGAACGCCTGCTCCGGCAGTGCGTCGAGCTCGCCTGAGACCAGGCGCTTGAAGCCCTTCACCGTGTCCTCGATCTTGACGTACTTGCCGGGCGAGCCGGTGAAGGCCTCGGCGACGAAGAACGGCTGCGACAGGAAGCGCTCGATGCGGCGGGCGCGGTTGACGACGATCTTGTCGTCCTCCGACAGCTCGTCCATCCCGAGAATCGCGATGATGTCCTGCAGGTCCTTGTAGCGCTGGAGGATTCTCTGGACGGCGCGCGCGGTGTCGTAGTGCTCCTGCCCGACGACGCGCGGCTCGAGAATGCGCGAGGTCGACGACAGCGGATCGACGGCCGGGTAGATGCCGCGCTCGGAGATCGCGCGGTCGAGCACCGTGGTGGCGTCGAGGTGCGAGAACGCGGTCGCCGGCGCCGGGTCGGTCAGGTCATCGGCCGGGACGTAGATCGCCTGCACCGACGTGATCGAACCCTTCTTGGTGGTCGTGATGCGCTCCTGGAGCTGGCCCATCTCGGTGCCCAGCGTGGGCTGGTAACCGACGGCGGAGGGCATGCGGCCGAGCAGCGCCGACACTTCCGAGCCCGCCTGGGTGAAGCGGAAGATGTTGTCGATGAACAGGAGCACGTCCTGGCCCTGCTCGTCCCTGAAGTACTCGGCCATAGTGACGCCCGTCAGGCCGACGCGCAGGCGCGCTCCCGGCGGCTCGTTCATCTGGCCGAACACCATCACCGTCTTGTTGATGACGCCCGACTCGGTCATCTCGAGGAACAGGTCGTTGCCCTCGCGCGTGCGCTCGCCCACGCCGGCGAACACCGAGAAGCCGCCGTGCTCGGTCGCGATGTTTCTGATCAGTTCCTGGATCAGCACCGTCTTGCCCACGCCGGCGCCGCCGAAGAGGCCGATCTTGCCGCCGCGCGCGTACGGGGCCATCAGGTCGACGACCTTGATGCCGGTCTCGAACACCGAGGCACTGGTCTCCATGTCCTCGAACTTCGGGGCCGGACGATGGATCGGGTAGGTCTTCTCGGGATACGGGACCGGACCCTTCTCGTCGATGGTCTCGCCGAGCACGCTGAAGATGCGCCCGAGGCCCTGCTCGCCCACCGGGACCGAGATCGGCGCGCCGGTGTCGACCGCCTCCATGCCGCGCATCAAGCCGTCGGTCGAGCTCATGGCGACGCAACGCACGACGTTGTCGCCGACGTGGAGCGCGACCTCGATCGTGACCCGGATCCCGCGTGCGGGATCCTCGATCTTGATCGCATTGAGGATGTTCGGCAGCGCATCCGACGGGAATTCCACGTCGACCGTGGGTCCGATCACCTGAACGACTTTGCCCTTCGTCATGGAGTTCTCCGCTTTCCTACTTCAATGCTTCCGCACCGCCCACGATCTCCGACAGCTCCTTGGTGATCGTGGCCTGGCGCAGGCGATTGCGTTTGAGGACCAGTGCGTCGATCAGTTCGCCCGCATTCTTGCGCGCCGCGCCCATGGCGAGCATGCGCGCGGAGTGCTCGGAGGCGTACGACTCGGCGAACGCCTGCAGCATGCGGGTGGTGACGTAACGAGGCAGCAGCCGATCGACCAGCTCCGCCGCGTTGGGTTCGAAGATGTAGTCGCGCGCCACCGCGAGCTTCGCGGGCTGCGCCACCGTACCCGCGCCGATCGGCAGGAACGGCACGCGCACGGTGTTGCGCGTCATCGCGCTCACGAACTGCGAGTAGACCAGGTCCACCGCGTCGACCTCGCCGCTCTTGAACCACTCGATCGCCTGGCGCGTCAGCCGCTGCGCGACCTCGAGCTGCGCCTGGTCGGGCAGGTCGCCGAACATCTCGAGCACCGGGTAGCTGCGACGGCGAAAGTAATCGTTCAGCTTCTTGCCGACGAGGACCAGCCGGACCGACTCGCCCTCGGGCCCGCGCAGGAACTGCTCGGTGAAGCGGATGATCTGCGCGTTGTAGGACCCGGCGAGACCGCGATTGGACGCGAACACGAGCACGGCGCGCTTCTTCACCGGCCGCGCCTCGGTCAGCGGATGCTGCATCGCCGACAACGTGGCCGCCAGGTTCGCCAGCATCTCCTCCATCCCGCGCGCGTACGGCCGCGCGGCCACGGCACGCCCCTGCGCCCGCCGCAGCTTCGCCGCGGCCACCATTTCCATGGCCTTGGTGATCTGCTGCGTGTTCTTGACGCTCTTGATGCGGCGCTTGATGTCGCGAAGAGTGGCCACGTCGCCCCTGCGTTAAGCCTTGAACTGCGTCTTGAACGCCTCGATCGCGCCGGTCAGCTTCTGCTGCGAAGCCTCCGACAGGTCCTTCTCCTTCTGCACGGTGATCGCGATCTCGGCGTGATTCTTGTCAATGAAGTCGAGGAACTCCTTCTCGAACCGGCGCACCTGCTCGGCCGGGATCGAGTCGAGATGTCCCTGCGCGCCCGCGAACAGCACCAGGACCTGGCGCTCGAACGGCATCGGCTGGAACTGGTCCTGCTTGAGCAGCTCCACCATGCGCTGGCCGCGCGTCAGCTGGGCCTGCGTCGACTTGTCGAGATCCGACCCGAACTGCGCGAATGCGGCGAGCTCGCGATACTGCGCGAGGTCGAGGCGCAGGCGGCCGGCGACCTTCTTCATGGCCTTGGTCTGCGCGTTGCCGCCGACGCGGGACACCGAGATGCCGACGTTGATGGCCGGGCGCACGCCCGAGAAGAAGAGGTCGCTCTCGAGGAAGATCTGCCCGTCCGTGATCGAGATCACGTTGGTCGGGATGTAGGCCGACACGTCGCCGGCCTGGGTCTCGATCACCGGCAGCGCCGTGAGCGAGCCTCCGCCGAGCGCGTCCGACACCTTGGCCGCGCGCTCGAGCAGGCGCGAGTGGAGGTAGAACACGTCGCCCGGGTAGGCTTCGCGGCCCGGCGGCCGGCGCAGCAGCAGCGAGAGCTGGCGGTAGGCCGTGGCGTGCTTCGAGAGATCGTCGTACACCACCAGCGCGTGGCGGCCGGTGTCCCTGAACTCCTCGCCCATCGTCACGCCGCAATAGGGCGCGAGGTACTGGAGCGGCGCCGGGTCGGAGGCCGAAGCGGTCACGACCGTCGTGTACTCCATCGCGCCGTTGTCCTCGAGGATCTTGACGACCTGGGCGACGGTCGATTCCTTCTGCCCGATCGCGACGTAGATGCAGAACACGTCGGTGTTCTTCTGATTGAGGATGGTGTCGACCAGGATCGCCGTCTTGCCGGTCTGGCGATCGCCGATCACCAGTTCTCTCTGGCCGCGGCCGATCGGGATCATGGCGTCGATCGCCTTGATGCCGGTCTGCAGCGGCTCCTTGACGGGCTGGCGCTGGATCACGCCCGGCGCGAGCGTCTCGATGTTCCTGAACTTGTCCGACGCCACCGGGCCCTTGCCGTCGACGGGCTGACCGAGCGCGTTGACGACGCGGCCGATCAGGGCGTCGCCCACCGGCACGCGCGCGATGTTGCCGGTCGAGTAGACCGAGTCGCCTTCCTTGATCTTGTCGTCGGCGCCGAAGAGCACGGCGCCCACGTTGTCCTCTTCGAGGTTTAAGACCATGCCCACGACATCGCCGGGGAACTTGAGCAGTTCGCCGGCCATGGCGTTCTCGAGGCCCCAGATGCGGGCGATGCCGTCGCCCACCGAGAGCACGGTGCCCACGGTCTTGAGTTCGAGCTTGGTCTCGTAGCGCTCGAGCTCCTTGAGGAGGACGGCGCTGACTTCTTCAGGCCTGAAGGACATCGTGAACCTCTCTCGGACGAATCCGGACGATTACGACGGCAGCGCTGCGGACAGGAGCTGCTCGCGCAACTGGGACAGGAGCGTCGTGACGCTGCGGTCCGCGATGCGATCGCCGACCTTGACCACCATTCCGCCCAGGATCGCGGGATCCACGTGGGCGTCCACCATGACCTTCTTCGACAGGCCCTGCTCGAGCGACGCGACCAGCGCGGTCATCTCCGAGTCGGCCAGCGGCACCGCGCTCGTGACCCGCGCGCGCACGATGCCCTGATGCTGCTCGACCAGGCGACCGAACTCCTCCACGATCTCGCGCAGGCGGAACAGGCGTTTCTTCGCCAGCAGCAACTTGAAGAACTCGATCACCAGCGGGTGCGAGAACGGCCGGAAGCCGTGCTCGATCACCAGGATCTTCTGCTCGGTCGGCACCTGCGGCGACTCGAGGAACAGCCGCAGGCGATCTCCCGAATCCTTGTCCGCGCGCTGCACGGCCGCCAGGTCCTCGCTCACGCGCGCGATCATGTCCTTCTTGCGCGCAGCCATGAACAGGGCCTGCGCATAGCGGCGGGCAACCGTGACGTCGCGTGCCATCGTCAGCGCGCTTCCTTGACGTCGGCGATGAACTCGGCCACGAGGCGGCGCTGCTCGCCCTCGTCGAGCTTCTTGCGCAGGATCTTCTCGGCGCCGGTCACCGCCATCTGCGCGATGTCCTGCTGCAGCGCCTTCTGCGCCTTGAGGCGCTCACCCTGGATGTCGGCTTCGGCACGTTCGAGCCGCGCGCGGGCCTGGGCCTGGGCGTCGGACTTGATCTCGGCCGCGATCCGCTGCCCGTCGTTGACCGCCTCCTGGACCTTGGCGCGCGCCTGCGCATCAATGCCCTTGAGCTGGCGGTCGAGGTCGGCCTTGAGCGCCGCCGCGTCGGCCTTCTCCTTCTCCGCGTGCGCCAGGTCCGCCACGATCTTGGCGCGCCGGGCCTCGAGGGTCTCGAGCACCGGGCCCCACGCGTACTTCCGGATCAACCAGAGGAAGATCAGGAAGCCGACGATCTGGGTGAGGACCTGCTTGAAATCGATCAGGTTGCCCATGGTCGCTTTCGGTGGTGCGCCCGGCGATGCCCTGCCGCGGCGCGGGTCCGTGTCCTTAGACGATCTTGCTCGAGAGGATGAACATGGTGACGAACGCGTAGATCGTGAGCGCCTCGCTGAAGGCGAGGCCGAGGATCATCGCGGTCTGGATCTTGGCGGCGGCCTCCGGCTGGCGGCCCATGGCCTCGAGTCCACCCTTGCCGGTCAGGCCAAGGCCGATACCCGAGCCGATGGCGGCGATGCCGATGGCCAGTGGCAGTGCAAAGGCAAGCGCGGTGGCGGGATTCGGGAAGCCCATCGTGACGTCCTCCTGCGGGTTAAGTGTGAGCGACCGCGTGCGCGTCGCTCGTGTGAGCCTCGTGATGGTCGTCGTGCGGCAGCATCATCACGATGTAGACCGTGGTGAGCAGCGCGAACACGAGGCCCTGGACCAGACCGAACAACGTCGAAAGCACGAGAAACGGAAGCTGCAGCGGCAGCCCGATCGGCGAATTGACGAACGACAGCGCCGTCACGCCCAGCCCCACGAACACCGCCAGCAGGATGTCCTCGCCCAGGATGTTGCCGAAGAGACGGCAGCTGAGCGAAATCGGCTTGATGAACTCGCCCATCACCTCGAGCGGGAACAGCAGCACCGCGGAACCCCAGCCGATCGCGTCCTTGGGCTGGCCCGCGAAGTGGTAGAGGTAGCCGCCCAGTCCGTTGCGCGAGATGCCGATCCACTGGACGTAGAAAAACACCACGATCGCGAGCGCGAACGTGGTGTTGAGGCTGGTGTTGGGCGACTTGAGGAACGGGATCATGCCCATCCAGTTCATGGTCACGATGTAGAGCATGAGCGCGGCGATGAATGGCACGTACGGCTTCCCGCTCGGCCCGAGGATGCCGAGGAAGAAATCGTTCAGGCCGCCGAGCAGCGCCTCGGCCGCGTTCTGCAGCGGTCCGGGCACGAGCTTCTTCGGCCGCGCCGCGATGCCGAACACCACGATCAGGATGAGCGCCGCCAGGAAGGAGAACGCGATGTTCTCCCAGTGGTGGAGAAGGCTCAGCCAGGCCGGAGTCGGCTTGCCCTGGTACATGGCGCGCAGGTAGGTGACGATGTTCGGCAGCTCGGGCGCGGCTTCCTCGTGCACCTCCTCGCCGTGCGCGGCTTCGGCGTGGGGGGCCGGGGCCTCATGGGAGGGCGGCGTCTTGGCGTGCGCCTGGGAAGCTGCGATTCCGAGCGCGGACACCGCAAGCACCAGGACGACGGCCGCGCTCCCGGCTCCGCGGCGCCACTCGGGATGGACCAGCCACTGGCCGGCGGCGCGCAGGGTCACGACCAGGAACACGAGGCTGAACCCGGCGGAAAGTGCCATCGGAGAGAGGCCGGCGCGCAACAGGCCATAGCCGCCGAGGTAGAGCAGCGGGCCCTTGAGCCCGAACAAGAGGAAAGCGCGCAGCGGGTTTCCGGGATGCCCGCGGTACCCGAGCGAGCGCACCAGCCCGCCCATGAGCAGGAAATTGAGGAGCGACCATGCCGAGCCAGCCGCCACGGCCAGGCCGGTGCGCGCATCGACGAACGTTGCCAGGGCCAGGGCCACGATGACGGTGACGATCGTGGTGGCGCGCAGGGAACGGGCGAGGAAGTCGGAACCCATGGGTGGAGGGACAGGCCTTTCTGCCGCGCGGGGCGCGGACGGGGGTTATTCGTCGCGTTCCTGCATCTCGCGCACGGTCTTGAGCGTGCGCAGGGTCAGCCGGACCCCGGAGCCGAAGCCAAGGAGGAGGAACACGAGGAGCAGCCAGGGTGCCGTGTGAAAGCGCTCATCCAGCCAGCGTCCCAGCAGCACGCCGGCGACCGGTGGCACCACGAGAAACCCCGGAATGGCCGAGAGGACCGCGGCCTGACGCATCAGGCTGTACTTGGCGCGTTCCTCGTCGTTCTTCGCCACGGGGGACCCCGTGAAAAAAATCACAAGC
>JBKJOC010000204.1:0-3239 GCA_046595725.1 Candidatus Eiseniibacteriota bacterium | reverse complement strand
CTCGACCTCGTACGCGACCGTCGAACCGTCATTCATGATCGAGGGTCCGCCCGGGCCGCGCTCGACCAGTACGGTGCGGCCGCGCGGACCGAGCGTCACGCGCACGGCGCGCGCGAGTTGCTCGGCTCCGCGAGCGATCGCGCGCCGCGCGGGCTCGCCTTCGAGGATCTTGCGGGACATCAGGGCTCGCGGCTCAACGGCGGCCGCGGCGGCCCCCGCGGCGGCCGCGCCGGCGCTTGGGCCCATTCTCGTCCGAGACGACTTCGAGCTCAGCCTTCGCTTCTGGCGCCGGTTTCGGGGCGGCCGCGGGGCGGGTCGGCCTGGCGGCGGCGCGGGGGGCGGAGGTTTCCCTGGTCGCGGCCGCGCGGGCTGGCGTCGCGCGCGCCTTGCGGGGCGCGCGCACTCGATCGGGCTCCGCACCGCGTGTCGGCTCGACATCCCCCATGGCCTCGGCGCGCAGCCGCGCCCGCGTCTCCTGCTTCTTCGCCCAGGCGGCGATCGCTTCGGGATGCGCGGCCGCGTCGTGGATGAGCCGCAGCCCCTTGAGCGTCAGTCCCTCGTCGATGTGTTCGAGCGTCGTCGCCTCGCCCTCGAGCAGGCGCGCCAGGCCGCCGGTCGCAATCACGCGCGCATCGCCGCCCAACTCCTCGAGGATGCGCGTGACCAGCGTGTCGACCATGCCGGCGTGGCCGAGCACGATGCCGGCCTGCATGCTCTCCTCGGGCGTGCGACCGATCACGCGTTCCGGGCGCTTGAGCTCGACCCGTCCCAGCCGCGCGGCGCGGCGGAACAGCTCTTCGGCCGAGACCCAGAGGCCGGGCGTGATCGCGCCCCCCAGGTAGTCGCCGTCCTCGCCCACGACGTCGAACGTGGTTGCGGTGCCGAGGTCGACCACGATCGCGGGAGTGCCGTAAAGCTCGCGCGCGGCGACCGCGTTTGCCAGGCGATCCGGCCCGACGGAATCCGGGTCCTTGTAGCGGATCGGCATCGCCGGCACCGTGTCCGGGCCGACCACGACCGGCGCGCTGCCCGTCAGCCGCTCGAGCGCGCGCGCGAAGTCGGTGGTCGCGGGCGGCACCACGGAACAGAGCACCGACGGCAGTCCCGCCAGGTCGACCGCCTCCGGGCCCAGCAGCTGGCGCAGGAGCAGAAGCGTCTCGTCGGGCGTGCGCGCGAGGCTCCTGAGGCGCCACGACAGGACAAGGTCGTCGTCCTGGAACACGCCGATCGTGGTCTCGGAGTTGCCGACGTCGACGGCCAGCAGGGCCGGGCCGTGCGTCGTCGCGCGATGGGTCTTCTTCGTCGGGGTCACGTCGCCTCCTCGGGGGGATCCTTGCGCAGGCGCTCGACGACGTAGGCCACGCCGATCGAAAGCAGGTAGAGCGCGACCAGCGGCAGGCCAAGGATGACCTGCGCCGTCACCACGTCGCCCGGGGTGATGAGCGCGCTCACGACCAGGGTGGCGACGATCGCCAGCCGCCACTGCCGCAGCAACCAGCGGGCGGTCACGATCCGGAGCGCCGCAAGCGCGCCGGCGACGAGTGGAAGCTGGAACACGACGCCGGTCGACAGCGCGAGGTTATAGATGAAACCGAGCAGGCTGGAAAGACGAATGTCCTGCCGCATGCTCGGAGTCGTGAAGGTGGCCAGGACCTCGAGAACGATCGGGACCACGACCAGGATCGCGGTCGCCGCGCCGGCGAGGAACAGCAACAACGAAGCCCCGACGAACGGCAGCAGGAGGCGGCGTTCGCGCCGGAACAGGCCGGGCAGGACGAACGCCCACACCTGGTAGAGCACGAACGGCAGCGCGACGCCGCCGCCGAGGACGAGCGCGAGCTTGAATCTCTCGGTGAAGGACTCGAGCGGATCGAGCAGGACGACATGTCCGACCGTGTGAACGATCGCCCACTCGAGCGCCGCCCCTGAGAACCACCAGCCGAGCGCAGCGCCCAGGAGGATCGCCAGCATCGAGCGCACGAGGCGCTGGCGGAGCTCCTCGAGGTGGCCGAGCAGCGTGAGCGCGGGTCGGCCGTGCTCCTCCTCGAGCGTACGGTCCTCCAGCGTGTCCTCGCCCGCGCCGCCGCCCTCGAGCGTGAGGTCGCGATCGGCGCGCGCGGCCGCCTCCTCGCGATCGAGCCGCGCCTGGCGCGCGCCTTCCAGTTCGTCGTCGCCGCGGGGTTCGCGGCCGCTCGCTCCGGATGCGACCGTGCCGTCGGGTGGCGCGAGGTCGGGGGGATTCTCGGCCACTACGCCTGCTCCCAGGCGACGCGCACGTCGCCCGCGTGGACGACGACCTCGGCGCCCGAGTCGAGCCTGATGACGAGCCCGCCGTCAGGCGCCAGGTCCTTCGCCGTGCCCTCGAGCACGCGCACGCCCCGCTCGCCGCGCACCCTGCGCCCCCACAGCGGCATCGCGCTCCGCGCGCGCTCGAGCAGGTCCCCTGGGTCGGCGGTCTCGAGGGCCCTCACTTCCCGCTCCAGCGCCGCCAGGATCGGCACCGCCAGCACGCGTCCCACCGGGATAAACGTCGCGGGAAGAAAGGCGTCGAGGGCGACCGGACGCGCCTCGGAGTCGACATTCCAGCCGGCCCCGGGCGTGCGCAGGTTGACGCCGATGCCGATCACCGCCTGGCGGATCACGTCGCCTTCACTGCGGGTCTCGGTCAGGATGCCCCCGAGCTTGCGCCCGGTGCCGTCAGCGGCAATCAGGTCGTTCGGCCACTTGAGCGCCGGTGCGAAACCCAGTTCCGCTTCGAGTGCGGCGCGCACCGCCAGGCCGGCTGCGATGGTGAGGAAGGTGGCGCGCTCAGGCGGCCAGTCGAGCTGGAAATATCCGGAGGCATAGAGTCCTGCGCCGGGCGGCGAGTCCCACGAGCGCCCCGTACGGCCGCGCCCATGCGTCTGCCGATCGGCCACGATGCAGAGGAACGGCATCCCGGCCTCCCTGCCCTGCTGCCAGGCCACATCGTTGGTCGAGCTCACCGCGTCGTAGTACCGGCAGGCATCCGGGCTCACGCGCCCTCCGTGAAGTCGAGCGCCAGGTCGAGCGCGGGGGCCGAGTGCGTGAGCGCGCCGACCGAGACGTAATCGACCCCGAGCTCGGCCATGGGCCGCACGGTGGACAACGAAATTCCGCCGGACACCTCGAGCTCCGGCCAGCGCCGCGCGCGCGCCGTGCGGCGGGGCGAAGTGCGGCGCGGCGCTCCCGCGGAATCGACGATGCCGATCGCACGCGCG
>JBKJOC010000258.1:0-2719 GCA_046595725.1 Candidatus Eiseniibacteriota bacterium | reverse complement strand
GTCGGCCGAGTGTCCGCTCCAACGAGCCTGCCCAGCGAAGCGCCAAGGCATTCCCGGGCGCAAGTTCCAGTGCGCGTGCATACGACGCCTGCGCCCCGCGGAAGTCCCAGTCAAAGGTCTCCTGAAGCCATCCCATCGCCGCGTGTCCTTCCGCCAGATCCGGCTCCAGCGCGAGCGACTTTGCGATGGCCTCGCGGGCGCGCGCGATCCCGTCGGCCCTGGGGTGCCAGGCAAAGTCGGCCTGCCGCATGGAAGCCACCCCCAACCACGCCCAGGCAAGCGCGAACGCGGGCTCGAGCGCCAGCGCCTGGTTCAGGTACTCGATCGCCTTCGCCGTGTCCTCCCGGGTGCGGTGTTCGACGAGGTGCCGGGCCAGGAGGTAAAGCCGCTGCGCCTCGGGGTCGGTGCTGCGCCCTTTCGCCGCCTTCGCCACCTCGGCCTTCGCTTGCCCGCTGGCGTCGGAGTCGGGCTCCTGGCCCAGGAGCGTCGTGCGGAGTTCCTTGACGACCGATTGGGCAATGTCGTCCTGCACCGCGAAGATGTCCTCGAGCGTCCGGTCGTAGGTCTCTGACCAGAGTTGCGTGCTGTCGGCGACCTTGACGAGCTGGACGGAGATGCGCACCCGGTTGCCCGCCTTGCGGACGCTGCCCTCGAGCACGGTGGCGACGCCGAGAACCTTGCCGACTTCGGCAACGGTCGCGTCCTTGCCCTTGAAGTGGAACGAGGAGGACCTCGCCGTCACGCGCAGACCCCGGATCTTGGCGAGCACGTTGAGGAGTTCGTCGGCGAGGCCGTCGGAGAAATACTCGTCGTCCGCGCTCGCGCTGCGGTTCACGAACGGCAGCACGGCGATCGAGGCGACCTGCTCCGCCGCCGGCTTCTCCGGCGCGCCGCGCTCGAGGACGCGGCGCAGCGCACGGAGCTCGTTCGAGACGTCGAGCGCGTTCTGGGCGCGCTCCCGGGGACTCTTCTCCAGGCAGTGGCTCACGATCCGCTCGAGATCGCCCGGAACGTCCGCGCGGACCTGCGAGAGCGGCGCGGGGAGGTCTCGCAGGATCGAAGATGCAACTTCGGCAGAACTGTCGCCGGTGAAGGGCCTGCGGCCCGTGGCGAGTTCATAGAGGATGATCCCCAGCGCGAAGAGATCGCTCCGAGCATCCGCCGTCTCCCCGCGCAGCTGCTCGGGCGCCATGTAGGGCACGGTGCCGAGCACCTGGCCGTCGCTCGAGAGCGGGGACTCCATGGTCGCGGCAAGGGTCAACTCCGGACTTAAGGAGTCCTCACGCACCATCTTCGCCAGGCCGAAGTCCAGGACCTTCACCCGCCCGTCGCGCGTCACCATGACATTCCCGGGCTTGAGATCGCGGTGGATGACGCCGCGCTCGTGGGCTGCCACCAGCGCGTCCGCCAGGGGAATCGCCAGTTCGAGAACCCGGGACGGCGGCAGGCCGCCGGCGGGGACGAGGTCCGACAGCGTTTGGCCTTCGACCAGTTCCATCGTGAGGAAGCGGATGCCGTCTGCGTCCTCGACCGAGTGGAGCGTGACAATGTTGGGGTGATTGAGCCCCGCCACCGTGCGCGCCTCGCGCTCGAAGCGGGCGAGCCTGTCGGGAGATGACGCGACCTCCGTGGGCAGCACCTTCACCGCCACCTCGCGGCCGAGGCGAAGGTCCTTCGCGCGATAGACCTCTCCCATCCCCCCCGCGCCGAGAGGGCCGAGGATTTCGTAGGTACCGAGGCGAGTGCCGGGAGTCAGGGACATGCGATGGAATCTAACCGAAGGAGCCCGCCGAGTCCGGAAGAAGAGGTATCGGTTGGTGAAAGAGGTGCGCGTGCAATCGCGTGCTACGGCTGAAGTTTGGTACGCCTTCCCCAGGCCCGCTCGATGCCAAGCGACCCGTGTTTTTGGCTTGCCGGGCCCTTGACAAGGTCGTAACATCTTTGCCTCTCGGCCTCGCTCGGAGGCGGGAACTCCCCCCCTCCGCAGGAGGATCACGTGAGAATCTCCCATCTCAGATGGTACGCACTCGGGGCGCTGTTCGCGGTGCTCGCGCCCGGATGTTCGAAGTCACCTTCGAATCTCGCCGGACCGCGCCTCGGCAGCTCCACCGCACCTGCGTCGGTGATCAGTCGAACCGCCGGCGGAAGAGCGATCGACGGTGCCTACATCGTCGTGTTCAAGCAGACGGCAGGGGACGTGGACCAGGTCGTGGATGAATTGGGTACGCGCCACGGCATCTCGGCACAGTTCCGCTACAAGCACGCTCTCAAGGGCTTTGCCGCAAAGCTGCCTGCGACGGCGATCGATGCGCTGCGAAACGATCCGCGCGTTGCTTATATCGAGCAGGATCAGATTGCACACGCGGTGGGAACTCAGATCAATCCGCCCTCGTGGGGACTGGATCGTGTCGATCAACGATCGCTTCCGCTGGACAACTCCTACAGCTACAACCAGACAGGCGCCGGGGTAGACGCCTATATCATCGATACCGGCATTCGTTTCACGCACACGGATTTCGGCGGCCGGGCAGTCAAGGGAGTCGATGAGATCACTCCGGGCGGCACCGCGGACGATGGGAATGGTCACGGCACGCACACGGCCGGCACGACCGGTGGAACCTCGCACGGCATGGCGAAGGGGGTGCGCCTGATCGCAGTGCGGGTGCTCGACAATGCCGGTTCCGGCTCCTATTCACAGGTCATCGCGGGCGTGGACTGG
>JBKJOC010000183.1:0-3190 GCA_046595725.1 Candidatus Eiseniibacteriota bacterium | reverse complement strand
TCCCGCCGCCCTCGAGGTAGGTGCGGATGCCGTCGACCTGCGCACGCTCGTCCTCGGAGAGCAGCAGGTCGCGCCCGCGCTGGCCGATCAGTGTCGCCGCATCCCAGCCGACGAGGTGCTCGGCCGCGCGATTCCAGTACACCACCTTGCCCTCGGGGTCGAGCGCGAGCACCGCGTTCGGCACCGCGTCGAGCATGGCGATCTGGAAGCGCGCGCGCTCATCGGCTTTGAGATCCTGGGTGACGTCGCGGAACACGACCACGCCGCCGTTGATCGCGCCGTCCGGGGTGCGCCACGGCCGTCCGGAAATCGAAACCAGGCGCCCGCCCTCGGCGATGGTGGGATTGCGCAGGTGCATGCGCACGCGGTCCGTGGCCTCGCCGTGCATTGCGCGATAGAGCGGCAGCTCTGCGAGTTCAAACTGGCGATCCGTGCCGGGATGAAAGATCCCGAAGTCGCGGCTCCACAGATCCGGGGCGGTCTCGATCAGGCCCACGCCGGCGATTTCGCGCGCGGCTCGATTGAACAGGACGAAGTTCCCGGTGGGATCGGCGACGACGATGCCGTCGGCGCTGCTGTCGAGCACGGCCCGCAACATCTCGTGCTTCTCGTGGGCGTCGAGTTCGGCTTGCTTGCGCGCCGTGATCTCGAGATGGGCCAGCACCGCGCCGCCGTCGGCCCCGAGCAGGGGTGTGACGGTGAGGAGAAACCAGCGCTTCTGGCCATCGAGTTCGAACTCGTACTCGGTCTCGAAGCGGGCGCGTCCACGATCGAGCACGTCCTGGATCCCGAGGGAGGCGGCTTCCTTGTGCGCGCCCTCGAAGGCGCGTCCCTCAGCCAGCGCGTCGAGGTAGTTCTCGCCCAGCCCGGGCGCGTTCGGCAGGATGCCGGAGGCTTCCTGCGCAAACTTCTCCCACGCCTTGTTGACGGCGACAATGCGCCCATCGGACTCGATGACGGCGAGATGGGCCGGGAGCGAATGCAGGATGGCGCGCGCGAACGACTCCGCGGCGGGTCCTGCAAGCACTCCGGGATCGCCCGGGGGCAACGCGGAGTCGCGGGGCGGACGGCCCCTCGGGCGGCGCGGCTTCTCGGATGGAGGTGGAGAGTCGGGTGGGATCATCGTCGCCTTGTCCTCAGCGCCTCACAGGGCACGCACCATGACAGGCCGAGTGTACGCCACCCGGAATCCATGTCGCTCCATATTGTGCTGGGACCCGCTGCCAACCGACGCACCCGCTGTCGCCCACCGCGCACCGGCGTGCGCGGCCAGCGCGAGGCGGGCGGCCAGCAACGCGCCGTGCGCACCCGAGCGACGGAACCGAGGCAGGGTCGCGCCCGCGAACAGGGCCGCGATCCCGTCGCGCACCGCCACCGCCCCGGCCGCGGCCGGCTCGCCCCCGACCCGCGCCAGGAGTACGGTCGTGCCCTCGAGGCGCGGCGTGAGCTCGAACACGCCCTCGAGTTCGCGCGGCACGCCGTCGGGCGCGAAGAATCCCTCGCCGGCAACCCGCACCCAGGCCGCGAGCGCGTCGGGGATCGACCGATCCACGGCCTCGACCTCGACCGGCCCGTCCCGCAAGGGCGCCGCGTCCTCGATCCTGAGCGGCCGCGCCAGCAGCTGCTCGAAGCCGGTGATCGCATAGCCGCGCGCGCCCAGCCGCGCGAGCGTGTCCCGGGTGGCGTGCGGGGAGAGCTCGACCTGGACGCGGCCGTCGCCCTTGCCGCGGTAGAATTGCTCGATCGCCGCGAGGTCCGACTCTTCCGGCGACGCGGCCAGGCCGAGCCCGAACACATGCGAGAGCACCGACTCGCGCGCGAACCAGGCGCAGGTCGCGCTGGCGCGCAGCAGCGTTTCCGCCCCGGACTCGGGCAGGTCGAGCGCGCGCAGGGCGACCAAGTCCGCAGCGGCGCGCGCCTCCTGTTGCTCGAAACGCTGTGCCAGTTCGGGGTCGACGAAGGGGTCCATGGGTTCCGCAATATAGCGCAGGTTGCTGTAAGGTGAGCCCGTTCCCCCCCCTCCTTCGGGCGCGCGACCTACCCCTTTCCTGGAGCATTGGCATGGACGTCGGCATGATCGGTCTCGGCAAGATGGGCGGCAACATGGCCACGCGGCTCATCCAGGGCGGCCATCGCGTCGTCGGCACCGCGCGCGAGGCGAGCGCGCGCACGGACCTCGAGAGTCACGGCGGCGAGGCCGCCACCGACGTCAAGGAGCTGGTGGCGAAGCTCGCCGCGCCGCGCGCGATCTGGATCATGGTGCCGGCCGGTCCCCCGACCGAGGAGGTGCTGGGTCAGCTGGCGGAGAACTGCGCGTCCGGCGACGTGATCATCGACGGCGGCAATTCCTACTACAAGGACTCGGTGCGCCGCGCGCAGGAGTTGTCGGCGCGGGGTCTGCGCTTCCTCGACCAGGGAACCTCGGGAGGCGTGTGGGGCCTGACCGAGGGCTACTGCATGATGCTCGGCGGCGAGCGCGCGGCCTTCGACCTGGTCGAGCCCGCATTGCGCACGCTCGCGCCCACGGACGGCTACCGCTGGCTCGGACCCTCGGGCGCCGGCCACTACTCGAAGATGGTCCACAACGCGATCGAGTACGGGATGATGCAAGCCTATGCCGAGGGCTTCGAAATCCTCAAGGCGAGCGACTACCAATACGACCTGGCGGACCTCTCGAAGCTCTGGATGCAGGGCTCGGTGGTGCGCTCGTGGCTGCTCGAATTGGCGGGCAACGCGTTCGCCAAGGACCCGGACCTGGCGAAGATCAGGGGCGTGGTGCAGGACTCGGGCGAAGGCCGCTGGACGCTGGCCGAGTCGCTCGACCGCGGGGTGCCGATGCCGGTGCTCGCGCTCTCGCTGCAGATGCGCTTCCGTTCGCGCCAGGAGGATTCATTCGCCGGCAAGGTGCTGGCCGCGCTGCGCAACGAGTTCGGCGGTCACGCGGTCACCGGGAAGTGACTAGTAGCCGGGGAACTCCTCGGCCTTGATGCGGTCCGGTGCGATGCCGACGACGCCAAGCGCGGCGACCACGGCGTCGACGAACGGCTTGGGCCCCGCCACCATGTAGATCCCATCGTTCCGCTGATCGTCGAGCACGTCGTCGAGGAACGCCGCGTCGATGCGGCCGCGCGCCCCCACCCAGGGGGTCTGCGACTTCTCCATCTGCGTCATCGTCGGCAAGTAGGTGAAG
>JBKJOC010000075.1:0-3247 GCA_046595725.1 Candidatus Eiseniibacteriota bacterium | reverse complement strand
AGTCCTTGTGCGGCTTGTCGTTACTTGATCTTGAATGCTTTCCTGCCGGCGTCGGCCCCGTCGACCGTGACCTCGATCGCGTAGTCGCCGACCGGCCAGCGGGTGGGCTTGACGATGTGGAACTCGGTCCACGCCGGCCCGGTCGGCGCCAGCTGCTGCGAATCCTCGGCCACCAGCGTCGTGTCCTGGAAGGTCCAGCGCGCCTTGACGGTCGCGCTCGTGGCCGCGCCTTCGCTCGCGATCACGGCGAAGATCGTGTCGCGGGTGCCGAACGTCGTGGTCGGTGCGGCGATGCGCTTGTCGTCGGTGAGGCTCCGGCCGAGCTCGATGCCCGTGACCTTGAACGGTGCGGGTGCGGGCGTGGTTGCCGCGGGCGGTGGGGTCTCAACCTTCTTCTGACATCCGGCGACGAGCGAGCCGGCCAGCGCGAGCATCGCGAGGCCGGAGAGGACGGTACGGCGCATGGGGCTTCCCTCCCTGGGGACGTGAATGGTGCCGCGGCCTTAGGCCTGCGGAATCTTGAGGACCTGTCCGGGATGAATGAGATCCGGATTCTTGACCTGGTCCCGGTTGGCCTCCCAGATCCGGCGCCACAGGTTGGCGTCGCCGTAATGGTGCTGCGCGATCTTCGACAGGCTGTCGCCCGCGACCACCGTGTAGGTGGAGGTCTCCGCGGGGACGCCATCGGCCTGGGGAGCGGTCGAGGAGCCGCCGGACTCGACATCGGAGAAATCGGGCTTCTCATCGCCGGGATGGAGCATGTCTGAACCTCCCTCGAGGGCGCCCGGAGATGTTTCCGAGCCGCCATGGTGTAATTCATGCGCCATCGTCCGCCACGAGCCGGGGCCGAAGCAAGCCCGTTTTAGCGCGGACGAAGATACTCGCCAACTCGTTCCGGAACGAGTTTGAAAGTGCTTTGGTAGGGTTTATTCGGAAAGCCGACGCTGGCGACGCTCTCTCCATCTCGGTGTTGGAGGCGGGCTAAACGGCACGCGCGACGGCGCGCCTCGCCTCGCCCGCCCGGCGCATGACCCACAACGTCTGGGCGCCATTGCCGACCACGAACGCCGTCAGCCCGACCAGGAGGCCCGCCATCCTGCCGTACGCGATGCCGGCGCCGAGCAGCAGCAGCGTCGTCCCCAGGAGGACTGCCACCGACTCGGTCACGCCCCGCGTCCGATGGGCGTGCACGAGCGTGCCCTGGTAGAGGCTCTGGAACGCGGAGAGCGCCGGCATCGGCAGGCACAGGACGAGCCCCACCACGGCGAGCGCGACCAGGTTGGGCGGCAGGCCGGCCACGCCGGCGAACCAGAGGCCGCCGAGCGGCGTTGCGGCGAGCACGAGCAGGATCCCGCTCGTGGTCGCCGCCAGCAGCAGGGTGAAGCGCGCGAGGGCGGCGCGCGCGTGCGGGCGCTCGAGCAGCGAGACCACGACCTCGTTGAGCGCAAAGCCGACGCTCCTGAGCGTAAAGACGAGCCCGGTCAGCGCTGGCCAGACCGCGAGCGAGTCGAGCGCAAGGGGCATGCGGCTCACCGCCGCGGCGGTGATCGGCATTGTCAGGAACGCGATCAGGGGCGAAAGCATGAGCGGCAGGTAGAACGCCAGGAAGCGCTTCTGCGTCAGCGGCGGATCGACGGCCGGGGCGAGGGGCAGCAGGTCGCGCTCGATCGGCCGCGCGCACACGCCGGCGAAGATTGCCTCCGCCACCACGCCCATCGCGATCGCCAGGGTGCCGACCGCGATGCCGGGCAGTCGGCCGTCAAGCGTGCCCAGGGCCAGGACGAGCGCGTTGGTGCCGAGCCGGACGGCGGTGCCGGTCCCGACCAGCTTCGAGCGCCCGAAGCGGATCAGGAGGCCCTGCGAATAGCGGCGAAACGCGATCGCGATCGTCCACGGCGTCATGATCATGAGGCCCAGGCGTGCAGGAGCCCTGATGGCCTCGGGAGCGCCCAGGATGCCGACCACGACGAGGTCGAACAGCGGCGTGAACGCGACCAGCGCGTGGAGCAGCGTGAAGCCGATCCCCGCAGTCCACATGAAGCGCCCGATCAGGCGGTGCGAGGCCAGGTCCTTCGACAGTGCAGTCGACGCCGACAGCAGCATGATGATCGGCGACTCGATCAAGAGCGCGAGCGGGAACACCACGCCGCCGTAGGCCGCGAGCGAGATCGTGGGATCCGGCAGGCGCGCCATCACCGCGCTGACGGCGGGGAGCTCGAGTCCCATGAGGAGCCAACTCGTAGCCAGGGGCCACCATGCGGTGAAGACCTCACGCAGTGTGACAGGGGAAAGCGCGGGCGCGGTTGTGGCGGGAGCGGTGGACATCCCCGGGATCGTAACCGGTTGTGCGCCGAGTCATGTTGATGAACCTGTCGGCGCCTCACCCAGCCTCCGGAAGGCTCGATGCCGTCCGGGACTCCGAGCAGGCCGCTTCAGAACGAAGCAACGCCGCCGATACCGTGTGAGTCGCGCACACCGGAGGACTCATGGACGACCCGATCTCGCAGGATGCGAATGGGAGCGAGCGCTCCGGCACTCCTCTACCGAGCGCTCACGCGAACCATCCCCGCGACTTGATTCCGACTCCCGTCTTCTGCGCCGGGTCGGACGGCCGTCTCCTCAGGCTGTGGCCCATGGAGTCGCAGGTGGCGTGGGTGGACCAGGATCCCGCCTCGTGGCCCGAGGCTCCTCCAGCGCCCACGCTCGCCCCGCTCGCCGCATCGTTCCTGACGCGCACGCAGCAGCCGCTGGCGCGGCTGCGCTTCGCGTTCGAGGCCGGCGACGCGCGGCTGGTCGAGGTCCAGGCCCGCGTCCTCAAGGGACTGTGCTCGACGGTGGGCGCGGGGGATGCTGCCCGCCGATTCGATCGCATCCTTTCCGTCGCACAATCCCGAAAGCTCGACGGTCTCGACCAGGACATCGAAGGCGCGGCGGCGGAAGTGCGCGTCGCGATGGACAAGGCGGAGTCGCGCGCCCGGGCCGCGTGAGCGAATTTCCGGCGCGTCGGGGGCGACTGTGCTTGACCCGCACGCCACATGCGGAGAGACTGCGCACGCCGTACGGGATTCTGGAAAGAATCCCGAAGCCGTGTCTCTCGACGTCACTGGAGGTCCCCGTGCGTCACGCGCAATCGGCTCCATCGACGGCTCGCCCCGCATGGTCGCGGGTCGCGTTCGCCATCCTGCTGTCGGTCGTGCTGGTCTTAGGGCTGGCGCTGGTCACGGCAGGGCTCACCCGCGCAGGTACG
>JBKJOC010000066.1:0-7347 GCA_046595725.1 Candidatus Eiseniibacteriota bacterium | reverse complement strand
CTGGATGAAGGTCAGCGGCACGTTCGTCGCCACAGGCGGCGAGGATCACATCGTGATCGGGAACTACCACGACGACGCGACGGTCAACATCCAGCCCGCCCCGAGCGCCTACCCGGGAATCAATTACTACATCGACGACATCCTGGTCGAACTCGTCAACCCCAACGTGGACCAGGCGTGCTGCCTGCCCGACGGCACGTGCCAGACGACAACGCCCGGCGAGTGCCAGCTCCTGGGCGGAACACCGCTGGGCGCGGGAACTTCGTGCTCGACCAACCCGTGCGGCCCGACGCCTGCGAAGAAGACCAGCTGGGGGTCGGTGAAGGGCAGCTATCGATGAGTCTCAAGGCAAAAGGCTGCGAGGCGCTCGAGCTCTACCAGAGATGAAAAAACCGAGCCCAGGAGATCCTTCTCCTGGGCTCGGGCGACCTCCGTTTCGCGCCCCGATCACGCCGGGGTGCATCCTTGCGGCACCGTCCGCCGCGAGGTCTCTTGCGCGCCCACTCGGGCGCGTTGATCTATGAGCAACCGGTGGTCGTCCCGCACGAATTGCACTTGAGGCACGTTCCGTTGCGCACCAGCTGGAACTGTTGGCACGTCGGACACGCGTGACCCTCGAAGCCGAGGGTGCGCGCCGCGATCGCGCGGGCGCGCTGAGCCCTCACCGCATTGTATGCCTCCTGCGGCGACGCATTCCCGGCAGAAGTTGTGGAACCCGACGAAATTGCGATCTCCACGCCCTGGGCCAGTGCTCCGACGGCTTCCGTGGAATTGGCGGAGTGCAAGGACGACGCCTGCGGAACGGCGGCCGGGACCCTCGGGCCGCCTCCACGATCGCCTTCGCTCCCGACGGCATCCACGGCATTGCCGTTGCCGTTCCCGTGTCCGTTCGCGCTCCTCGCCGGGACCTCCATGGGCTTGAGCTCGAGCGGGACCTCGGGACCTTCATGCGCCGGCTCGTCGTCGCGGTCCCCACCGGCGATGTCGAGCGGCATCGGTTCCGTGCGCCGATGCGAGGCGCGCGGGTTGACCGGGTGGCTCGACGAGCCGGCCACGGTCGAACGCAGGTCCTCCTCGCTCACCTGCGCCAGGTCGTTGCGATCGAGATAGGTGATGGCCAACTCGCGGAACACGAAGTCGATCACCGACGTCGCCATCCGGATCCGGTCGTTACCCTGCACGATGCCGTTGGGCTCGAAGCGCGTGAAGACGAACGCGTCGACGAACTCCTCGAGCGGCACTCCGTGCTGGAGGCCGAGCGAGATCGCGATCGCGAAGCAATTCATGAGGCTCCGGAACGCGGCCCCTTCCTTGTGCATGTCGAGGAAGATCTCGCCCAGCGTGCCGTCCTCGTATTCGCCGGTCCGGATGAAGATCTTGTGCTCGCCCACGCGTGACTTCTGCGTGTAGCCCGAGCGCCGGTTCGGCAGCAGGCGGCGCTTGGCCTGCCAGTGATGGACCACGCGCTCCGTGATCTTCTCGGCGAGCACGACCGGATCACCGGTGCGCGCCGCCGCCTGGACCGCCTCGAGTGAGCCCACCGCTGGCTCCTCGCAATCTAGGTCGTCGTCGTCGCTCGAGAGCGCGCTCAGCGGCTGCGACAGCTTGGAACCGTCGCGATAGAGCGCCACCGCCTTGACCATCTGGCTCCACGACTCGCGGTAGCAGCGCTGCACCTCGGCGAGCGTGGCCTCGTGCGGCATGTTGATGGTCTTCGAGATCGCGCCCGAGATGAACGGCTGGGTCGCGCCCAGCATGCGCACGTGCGCGTCGTACGGGATGTAGCGGATGCCCTTCTTGCCGCAGCGATTCGCGCAGTCGAACACCGCCAGGTGGTCGGGCGAGAGGCCCGGCGCGCCCTCGACCGTCATCGCGCCGCAGACGTAGTCGTTGGCCTGCGCGATCTCCTCGGGCGTGAAGCCGATCTCCTTGAGCAGGTTGAAGTTCCACGCGCTCATCGTGGTCTCGGGGATGCCGAGCGTGCTCTTCACGAATTCCTTCCCGAGCACGTAGGGGTTGAACACCATCTTGAGGTCGAACGCCGACTCGAGCTGGGTTTCGAGCTTCATCAGGGTCTCGGGCGTGAAGCCCTTGGCGGCGAGCGTCAGGTGGTTGATCGCGGGCGCGCCGTCGAGCGTGCCGTGGCCGACGCAGTACTGCACGATCGAGTCGATCGTCTGCGCATCGTAGCCCAGGTGCTGGAGCGCGATCTCGATGCTCTGGTTGGCGATCTTGAAGTAGCCGCCGCCGGCGAGCTTCTTGAATTTGACCAGCGCGAAGTCGGGCTCGACACCCGTCGTGTCGCAATCCATGACCAGCCCGATCGTCCCCGTCGGCGCGATCACGCTGACTTGGGCGTTGCGATAGCCGTGGATCTCGCCCAGGCGCAGCGCCTTGTCCCACGCCACGCGCGCGGCGGCGAGCAGGTCCTCCGGGCAGTGCGCGGCGTCAAGGCCGCGCGGCGTCACCGTCAGGCCCTCGTACTCGCCGGGCGGCGCGTGGTAGGAGGCGCGGCGGTGGTTGCGGATCACGCGCAGCATGTCCTCGCGGTTGCGCGCGTAGCCCTTGAACGGCCCGAGCTCCGCGGCCATCTCGGCGGAAACCGCGTAGGCCTCGCCCGTCAGGATCGCCGTCAGCGCGCCGGCGATTGCCAGGGATTGCGGCGAGTCGTAGGGCAGCCCCTGGCGCATGAGCAGCGTGCCCAGGTTCGCGTAGCCGAGCCCGAGCGTGCGGAAATCGTAGGAGCCGCGCGCGATCGGTTCGGACGGGTAGGACGCCATCCCGACCGAGATCTCGAGCGTGATCGTCCACAGCCTGACCGCGTGGCGGTAGCCGTCGACGTCGAACGAGCCGTCCGGCCGCTGGAACTTCGCGAGGTTGATGGACGACAGGTTGCACGCGGTGTCGTCGAGGAACAGGTATTCCGAGCACGGATTCGAGGCGTTGATCCTCCCGTCCTGCGGGCAGGTGTGCCACTCGTTGATCGTCGTGTCGTACTGGAGCCCGGGATCGGCGCAGGCCCACGCCGCGTAGGCGATCTTGTCCCACAGCACTCGCGCCGGGACCTTGCGTGCGACCTGCCCGTCGGTGCGGCGGATCAGCGACCAGTCGGCATTCTGGTCGAGCGCGTCGAAGAATTCGTTCGGGATGCGCACCGAGTTGTTCGAGTTCTGGCCGCTCACCGTGCCGTAGGCCGAGCCGTCCCAGTCCGTCGTGTACTCCCGGAAGTCGAGCTCGACCACGCCCTGCGCGGCCAGTTGCAGGACACGCTGGATGTAGGCCTCGGGCACGTAGGCCGCGCGGGCCGCGCGGATCGCGGTCTTGAGCGCGGGGTTCTTCGCCGGGTCGATCACCAGCTCGGCGTCGGCGTCGGCCAGCGCGAAGCCGGGCTGGCCGGCGGTCTGGCCCGCCCGCACCTGGCAGGCCTCGAGCACCGCGGTCAGCCGGCGGTGGCACATGCGCGAACCGGCCACGAGCGCGGCGACCTTCTGCTCCTCGATCACCTTCCAGTCAATGAATTGCTCGATGTCAGGGTGGTCGGCCTTGAGGATCACCATCTTGGCCGCGCGGCGAGTGGTTCCGCCCGACTTGATCGCGCCCGCGGCGCGGTCGCCGATCTTGAGGAACGACATCAGGCCCGAGGAGCGTCCGCCGCCCGACAGGCGCTCGTTTTCGCCCCTCAAGTTCGAGAAGTCGCTGCCCGTGCCCGAGCCGTACTTGAACAGCCGGGCCTCGCGCACCCACAGGTCCATGATGCCGCCCGGATTGACGAGATCGTCCGAAACCGACTGGATGAAGCAGGCCGACGGCTGCGGGTGCTCGTAGGCGTTCGTCGCCTCGGTCATCTGGCCGGTGCGGGGGTCGACGTAGAAGTGACCCTGCGCCGGACCGCTGATGCCGTACGCGTAGTGGAGACCCGTGTTGAACCACTGGGGGGAGTTCGGCGCGGCAACCTGCGTGGCGAGCATGTGGCACATCTCGTCGTAGTAGGCCTCTGCGTCGGCCGGCGCGTCGAAATAGCCGTGTTCGCGTCCCCAGTGGGTCCAGCAGCCCGCCATGCGGTGGAACACCTGCTGCGCGCTGGTCTCCCCGGTCGGCAGGGGCTGACCATCCTCGCCCACCGTGTCGGGAGCGTTGACGCCCGCCTTGCGGAAATACTTCTGCGCCAGGATATCGGTCGCGACCTGCGACCAGTCGGCCGGAACTTCGACATCCTCGAGGCGGAACACGATCGAGCCATCGGGATTACGAATCTCGGACGCGCGGCGGTCGAAGTCGATGCCCTCGTACGGGCTCCGCCCTTCACTCGTGTAATGACGCCGGATCTTCACACAACCTCCTCTGGAGGCTTCCTTCGTGGAAACCCCCACGACCAAACTCGTGGGACCTGAAAGTCGTAATTCGGGGACCTCGTGCTCCCGCACCCGACGACAAAACACCCGGCCGGAACCGCCAAGCTCCGAATCGTTCATGCATGCCTTGATCCCGCCCCTGGAGGACGGTTCCGGCCCTGGGTGCTCCATCCATATCGAGTTGTTGTTCTGCCCGGACCCAGCCGCGGCCATGGATCGGCCTGTCCGTCGGGTTTCGAGCTGGCTTGACGCGGGGGCAAGACCTTGTCCGGGATGCTGGTCCGAAGCCAGGACTTGCTCACTCCTGGAAGGAAGGACGAGGGCTTGCGCCACCCTCATCCCCTCTTTCAGCTTCACGTCGACCCTGCAGAGAGGGAACTCCGAACCGGCCTGGATGAGACCGCATGCATCGACGTGAGTGACAGGTTTACGTCCGCGCGGCGATCACCGTCAAACTCTTTTCATGGGTGGATCGCAGATTTCCGCGAGGGTTCCCGTGCCACATTCGCTGGCGCATTCGGCACGAGGAAATCAGACCGCGCTAAGCGATGATTTGATTGACGGATCGCCCGGACGACGCGTCAGCGGCGGTGGATCGTGATGGCTTCGATGCGATCGCCGCGGCGCAGGCGCTCGACCGTGTCCTGCCCCTTGACGACGTGGCCGAAGATCGTGTACCTGCCGTCGAGGTGCGGCTGTGGCGAGAGCGTGACGAAATACTGCGACCCGCCCGTGTCCTTGCCCGAGAGCGCCATGCCCACCGCGCCCGTGTCGTAGCGCAGTCCGTTGTACTCGCAGCGGAAGGCGTAGCCCGGCCCGCCCGAGCCGGTGCCGGTCGGATCTCCATCCTGCGCCACGAAGTACGGCACGACGCGATGCCAGCGCACGTTCTTGTAGTAGCCCTTCTCCGCGAGCGTCACGAAGTTCTTCACCGTCAGGGGCGCCTCGCGCGGATCGAGGGTGAGCTCGACCGCGCCCCTTGCGGTACGCAGGGTCGCGCCGGTGACGCGCCCGATCGCACCGGCCGAGTCCTCCTCGGCGAGCTGCGCGCGGTAATCGGCCAGCGCGGCTTCGCGCCATGGCGGTGCCGGGTGGGCCATCCGGGCCTGGGTCAGCGCGTCCGCGCCGAAGATCGCGCCGTAGGCACCGCCCGCGGCCTGCCTCTGGCGCGGATCCGGCGACGCCAGCCCCGCGAACAGCACGGAGCGGACGCTGTCCGTCGCCCCTTCCCCCGCTCCCGCCGTGCCTGCGCCTTTGCCCAGCGCCTCGAGCGCGGCATAGACGGCCAGCGGGACGTCGGTCTCGCGCGGATCGGGGTTGTTGCGGGCCAGGTGCGCCAACGCCGGCGCCAGCGTCGAGTCCTTGCTCGCCCCGGCAGCCTCTGCCGCCGCTGCCGCCACCAGCCAGTTAGCGTCCGTCAGACCTGAGAGGATTTCCGCCCGCGCGCTTCGGCTCGCGCCAAGGGCCAGGCCCGAGAACGCGGACGAGCGCTCCTCGAAGGAGGCGCTGCCGCCGATCGGCCGCTGGCCGGCGGCCACTTTCTGGAGCATGCGGCGCGGCTCCTCGGCGTGCATCGTCCCCAGCTCTGCGATCGCCCCGGCGCGCACCCAACGCTCGGAGTCCGAGAGCAGCGGCCGCACGTCGGTCCACGCGCCATCGCCCAAGAGCGCGACCAGCGCACGCGCCGCGGCCAACCGCACTGCGGGATCGGCGTCGGCGATCGCCTTGCGCAACGCGGGCGCCGCGTCACGCGAACGCAATTGCGCGGCCGCGGCCGCCGCGGTCTCGCGCACCGAAGGCTCGCGGTCGCGCAGCGCGCCCAGCACCTGTGGCAGCGCCGCCGAGTCGGCGAGCACGCCGAGCGCGCGCACGGCGGAGATGCGGACGCGGAAGTCCCGGTCCGCGCTCGCGCCGACCAGCAGCCCGAGCGCCAGCGGCGACCGCTGCCGGCCGAGCGCGCGGGCCGCGTAGGCGCGCACAAGGATGTCGGGATCGCGCACGAGGCGCGCCAGCGGCTTCATGGTGGAAGCGGCCAGCGGTGCGCGCTCCATGGCGTAGGCGCAGAAAGCGCGGGTCAGCGCGTCCGTACTCTTCGAACCCTCTGCCAGGTAGGGCACAGCGGTGGAGTCGGACATGCGCCAGCAGGCGAGGGCGGCCTCGCGCGCGAGTTCGGGGTCGGGGTTCGTCAGGTGGCCGGTCACGACACCATGGGCATCGAGGTCGCCGATCTTGCCGAGCGCCTCGAGCGCCCGCGCCCTGACGCCGCGGTCTTTCTGCTCGCGCGCGGCGTAGATCAGCGCCTGGGTTCCCCGCCGCGATCCGACCTGGCCGAGCGCGAACGCCGCCTCCTGGCGCACCAGCAGGCTCTCGTCCTTCTGGAGCGCATCGAGCAGCACGTTGACCGAAGTCGAGTCCTGGAGCCGGGCGAACGCGCGGCACACGCGCCAGCGCACGAGGGGGTCCGTGCCCGATTGCAGGTGGCCGATGAGCCGCGAAATGTCGGTCGCGCGGGTGTCCTCGAGCATCGCGATCTCGGCCCAGGCCTCGCGCGAGGAGGGATCGCGGGGCGGCCAGGGGGCGATGCCTCTCGAGGGCGTGGGGGCGGCGGTCCCGGGCTCGTTCCAGTGGGTGAGCGGCTGGATGCGGGAGGCGGCCGCTGCGACGGAGCACCACAGGAGCAACGCCGGGAGCGCAAGCCGGAGTGCGCGCCGGCCGGAAGTGCGCAGACCTCGGAATCGGTGGGAAACCATGGCCGGCATTCTAACGCGTGGCTCCAGCCCCGCAAGGCGCTATCGAACCCGCGCCATCTTCCCGCGCTCGACCGCCTTGAGCCCGCGATCGTCCTGGGCGACGACCTGGTAGAGGTAGGTCCCGTTGGCGATGGTGTCCGCCCTCGAGTCGAGCCCGTCCCAGACCCACTGGTGGTAGCCCGGAGACACCCCCGGCTCGACCCGTTGATAGACCAGCGAGCCCGACACCGAGTAGACCTTGAGCG
>JBKJOC010000008.1:0-6082 GCA_046595725.1 Candidatus Eiseniibacteriota bacterium | reverse complement strand
GACGGGCGCGAGTACGTCGTGCGCCTCGAGCCCATCGAAGGCGGGCACGCCAGGCCGCCCCAGCCGTGGATCAACGTGATTGCGAACGAGCATTTCGGGTTCCTGGTGAGCGAAAGCGGCGCCGGCGCGACCTGGAGCCAGAACAGCCGTGAGCGCCGCCTGACGCCATGGAGCAACGATCCGCTGCTTGATCCACCGGGCGAGGCGCTGTACGTCAGGGACGAGGAGACGGGCGCCGTCGTCTCGCCCCTGCCCGGTCCCGCGCCCGGCGCGGGCGCGTACGAGATGCGCCACGGTTTCGGCGTCAGCCGCTGCCGCCACGCGGGCGAGGGCCTCGCGTTCGAGACCAGCCTGTTCGTCGCCCCCGACGCCCCGCTCAAGGTGACACGCTTGCGGATCACGAACCTTTCCCCGCTCCCGCGGCGCCTGTCGCTCGTCGCCTGGCAACGGCTCGTCCTGGGGGATTCGGTAGCGCGCACCCGCGACGCCGTCGTGACCTCGCGCGATGCGCTGAGCGAGACCCTGTTCGCCGTCAACCCGGACGATCCGACGTGGCCCGCGCGGGTCGCGTTCTCGACCCTCGCGGGCGGTGAAGGTGTGAGGCTCGATGCCCGCTCGTTCACCTGCGACGGCGCCACCTTCCTCGGCCCGCGGCGCGACGTGTCCTGTCCGCGCGCGCTCTCGGACACGTCCGCGTTCAATCACAAGACCGGGATCGGTCTCGAGCCCTGCTTCGCGCAGCGCGTCCTGTTCGAACTCGAACCCGGCGCGTCGGTGACATGGGATGTCCTCCTGGGCGACGCGGCGGATGCCCTGGAGGCGCGCGCCCTGGTGGCGCGCTTTCGCGCGCCCGGCGCATGCGGGCAGGCGCTCGAAGCGAGTGCACAGTTCTGGGACGATCTCTTGTCCGCGGTCCACGTCACCACGCCTTCCCCCGCACTCGACCTCATGCTCAACGGCTGGCTGGCCTACCAGACGCTGGTCTGCCGTATGTGGGGGCGCACCGCCTTCTACCAGTCGGGCGGGGCGTTCGGCTTCCGCGACCAACTGCAGGACGCCTCCGCGCTGCTGGCCTACCGGCCCGCACTCTTCCGGGCGCAGATCGTCCTTCACGCCGGGCACCAGTTCGTCGAGGGTGACGTCCTCCACTGGTGGCATCCTCCGGCCGACCGCGGCCTGCGCACGCGCTTCGCCGACGACCTGCTCTGGTTGCCCTGGCTCGCGGCAACCTACATCAAGGCCACCGGCGACCGCGCCGTGCTCGACGAGGTCGTGCCCTACTTTGAGGCGCCCGCGCTGGCCGGGGACGAACATGAGGTCCTGCTCGATCCGGTGCCGTCGGCGCAGTCGGGCGACGTCTACGAGCACGCCTGTCGCGCGATCGACCGGTCGCTCGAAGTCGGCTCGGGGGCACACGGCCTGCCGTTGTTCGGCTCGGGCGACTGGAACGACGGGATGAACCGCGTCGGCCAGGAGGGCAGGGGCGAGAGCGTGTGGATGGGCTTCTTCCTCGCGACCGTGCTGGCCGAGTTCGCGCCGCTGTGCGATCAGCGCGGCGACACGGCGCGCACCGAACGCTACCTTGCCGAGCGCGCGCGCCTTGCGACTGCCATCGAGGAGCATGCCTGGGATGGCGCGTGGTATCGCCGCGGCTACTACGACGACGGCGCCCCGCTCGGCTCGGTCGAGAGCGACGAATGCAAGATCGACGCGCTCGCCCAAGCGTGGGCGGTGATCTCGGGCGTGGCCCCGCCGGAACGGGCCGGGGCCGCTCTCGATGCGGTCGAACGCGAGCTGCTGGTGGACTCGGCGGGCATCGTCAAGCTGCTGGCGCCGCCGTTCGAGCACACGCCGCATGATCCGGGCTACATCAAGGGCTATGTGCCCGGCGTGCGCGAGAACGGTGGGCAGTACACGCATGCCGCCATGTGGTTCGTGCGCGCGCTGGCCGAGTCCGGGCGCCGGGACCGCGCGGCGCGCGTGCTCGAGATGCTGAGCCCCGTGAGCCACGCCCAGAACCCCGCGCAGGTCGCGCGCTACCAGGTCGAGCCCTACGTGATCGCCGCCGACGTCTACGGCGCCGATCCGCACGTCGGACGCGGCGGCTGGACGTGGTATACGGGCTCGGCGGGCTGGATGATCCGTGTCGGCCTGGAATCGATCCTCGGCCTGACCGAGAGCGACGGCACCTCGTTCGTGCTCGCCCCGTGCATTCCGGACGGCTGGCCCGCCTATACCGTCGAGCGCCGGCTCGAGGACGGGACCGTCTACGAATTCCGCGTCACTCATCCCGAGGGCCCCGCCGAAGTCGTGATTAGGGCGACCGTCGACGAAGGGGCCGCAAAGCCGATCGAAGGCCGGCTGATCGTGCCGATCACGCGCGACGGTGCGCGCCACGTCGTGGAGGTGCAATTGGGCGTAAGAACATGAGTCCAGGGCTCCGCTCCGCCGCGCTGCTGCTGGTGTTGGCCTGCGCATCCGCGAACGGGTCAGGCTGCGCGACCGTCCAGGCGCCGGCACGGTCGCTGCGATTCACCGACCTGCCGAACGAGCAGCGCGCGTTTCTCGATTCGCTCGAGCAGAAGACGTTCAACTTCTTCTGGGAGCGCACCGACTCGGCCACGGGCCTGACGCCCGACCGCTGGCCGACCCACTCGTTCGCCAGCGTGGGCGCGGTCGGCTTCGCGCTCACCGCCTACCCGATCGGTGCCGAGCGTGGTTATGTCCCGCGCGCTCAGGCCGCGAAGCGTACGCTCGCGACCCTCAAGTTCTTTCTCCATGCTCCCTCGGACTCGTCGATTTCGGGGGCGACCGGCTACCGCGGGTTCTACTACCACTTCCTCGTCCCCGAGACCGGCCTGCGCTTCCGCGATGTCGAGCTCTCGACCCAGGACACCGCGATGATGCTCGCCGGGGCACTGTTCTGTCAGAGCTACTTCGACCGCGCCACGCCCGATGAGGCGAACGTGCGCGCGCTCGCCGAGTCGCTCTATGCGCGCGCCGACTGGCGCTGGGCGCAGCCCCGGCCGCCGGTGATCGGGCACGGCTGGGATCCCGAGAAGGGAC
Organism: Candidatus Eiseniibacteriota bacterium; assembly: GCA_046595725.1. Lineage (GTDB taxonomy): Bacteria > Eisenbacteria > RBG-16-71-46 > RBG-16-71-46 > DASYSL01 > JANPEF01. Next base: position 3,016 of record JBKJOC010000008.1, on the reverse strand, counting down.
ACCTGCCTTACGACTGGCGAGGCTACAACGAGACCGTGATCCTCCACATCCTGGCGCTCGGCTCGCCGACGTACCCGGTCGATGCGGCGGCATGGCCGGCCTACACGGCGGGCTACAAGTGGGGGACGTTCAAGGGGCAGGACTACCTCGGCTTCGCGCCGCTGTTCGGGCACCAGTACAGCCACGTCTGGATCGACTTCCGCGGGATCAAGGACAGCACGATGAAGGCCCACGGCATCGACTACTTTGAGAACTCGCGCCGCGCGACGCTCGCGCAGCGCCAGTACGCGATCGACAACCCGGGCGGTTTCAAGGGTTATGGCAAGGACCTGTGGGGCCTGACCGCCTGCGACGGCCCGCTCGACAGCACCATCACCGTCAACGGCAGGAGGATCGCGTTCCGCACTTATGACGCGCGTGGCGCCTGCTTCACCCAGGTCAACGACGACGGCACGGTCTCTCCCACCGCGGTCGGCGGCTCGATCCCGTTCGCGCCCGAGGTCACGATCCCGACCCTGCTCGCGATGCGGCGCGCCTATGGCCCGCTGCTCTATGGACAGTATGGCTTCCTCGACGCGCTCAATCCCACGCTCGACTTCCCGGTGCCGGCGCGCATGGGCGCGATCGTGCCCGGGGCCGGGTGGTTCGACGGCGATTACCTCGGGATCGACCAGGGGCCGATCCTCGCCATGATCGAGAACTACCGCTCGGACCTGGTGTGGAGCACGATGCGCCGGAACCCGCACATAAGGCGCGGGCTCGAACGTGCCGGCTTCACGGGCGGCTGGCTCGCGAAGAAGGGAGGGGCGCAGTGAAGGCGATCGTCCTGCTCCTCGCCTTCGCCGGCTTGCTCCTGGCGAGCTGCGATCCCAAGCCGCGCGCCAACGGGACGACGATCCGCTTCTGGGCGATGGGCCGCGAAGGCGAGGTCGTGCGCGAACTGGCGGACGACTTCGAGCGCGAGAACCCCGGCATCAAGGTCGAGGTCCAGCAGATCCCATGGTCGGCGGCGCACGAGAAGCTGCTCACCGCGCACGTGGGGCGCTCGACGCCCGATGTCTCCCAGCTCGGCAACACCTGGATCGCAGAATTTCACGCGCTCGGGGCGCTCGAGCCGTTGTCGGCGCGCGTCGCGGCATCGAGGGACGTCGAGAGGAGCGCGTTCTTCACGGGCATCTGGAACACCAACGTGGTCGACGGCGAGACCTGGGGCGTGCCCTGGTACGTCGACACGCGCGTGCTGTTCTACCGCAAGGACATCCTCGCGCGCGCCGGCTACACGACCATGCCCGGCGACTGGGCGGGCTGGCGCGCCGCCATGGTCGCGATCAAGCAGACGATGGGCCCCGGCCACACGGCGATCCTGCTGCCGGTCAACGAGTGGACGGTGCCGGTCGTGCTCGGCCTCCAGGCCGGCTCGCCGCTGCTCAAGGACAACGGGACGCGCGGTGCGTTCTCAGGCCCCGAGTTCAAGCGCTCGTTCGCGTTCTACCACGGCCTGTTCACGGACGGCCTCGCGCCCGCGCTGGCGAACACCGAGATGGCGAACCTCTACCAGGAATTCGCCCGCGGCACGTTCGCGATGTACGTCACTGGGCCGTGGAACCTGGGCGAGTTCGCGACCCGCATGCCCGACTCGCTCAAGGACGCCTGGGACACCGCGCCCCTGCCCGGCCCGACGGGCGCCGAGTCCGGCATGTCGACGGCGGGGGGCTCGAGCCTGGTGCTCTTTCGCTCCTCGAAGCACCCGGATGAAGCCTGGCGCTTGATCGAGTTCCTGTCGCGCCCCGAATCGCAGCGCAAGTTCTTCCACATCTCGGGCGACCTTCCCGCCCGCCGCGAGGCGTGGGACGACTCGACGCTGGCCTCGAACCCGCGCGCGCTGGCGTTCCGCGCCCAGTTCGAGCGCGTGCTCCCGACGCCACTGGTGCCCGAGTGGGAGCTGATCGCCACCCGCCTCCAGGAGCGCGCCGAGGCGGCGATCCGCGGGGCTGCCAGCGACGACTCGGCGCTGGCCCAGCTCGACCGCGACGTCGACGGCATCCTGGCCAAGCGGCGCTGGATGATCGAGAAGAAGAAACAGCTTGAGATCGCCGGGGCCAGCCGGTGAAGGCAGTGACCGAGGTGCGGCAGACCCGCGCCGGCTGGCTGTTTCTCCTCCCGGCGTTGGCGCTGATCTTCGTCTTCTTCGCCTTGCCCGTGATCGCGGGGCTGCTCCTGAGCTTCACCGACTTCGACCTCTACGCCATCGGCGACATCTCGAACGCGCGCCTCGTCGGCCTCGAGAACTACCGCGCGGTGTTGTCGAATCCCCAGTTCTGGAAGGCGCTCGGCAACACGTTCTACTTCGTCGTGGTCGGCGGCCCGCTCTCGGTGCTGGTGTCGCTCGCCGCCGCGCTGCTGGTCAATTCCAAGCGCGCGAAGTTCCCCGGCTTCTTCCGCACGATCTACTTCACCCCGGTCGTCACCACGCTGGTCGCGGTGGCGATCGTCTGGCGCTACCTCGATCACCCGAAGTACGGCCTGGTCAACTACGCGCTGACTCGCCTCGGGCTGCCCGCGGTCGACTGGCTGGGCGACCCGCACTTCGCGATGCCGGCGATCGTGATCCTCGCGGTGTGGAAGAACTTCGGCTACAACATGCTGATCTTCCTCGCCGGGCTGGCGAACATCCCCGACGAGCAGTACGAGGCCGCGCAACTCGACGGCGCGGGCTGGTGGCACCGCTTCCGCCACGTCACGTTGCCGGGCCTCGGGCCGACGTTCGTGTTCGTCGCGATCATCACGATGCTGGGCAACTTCCAGATCTTCTCCGAGCCCTACGTCATGACCCAGGGCGGGCCGCTCAAGAGCACGACCACGGTCGTCCTCATGATGTACGAGGAGGGTTTCCGCTGGTGGCGCATGGGCGTCGCGGCGTCGATCGCGTTCATCCTCTTCCTGATCATGCTCGCCGGCACGTTCCTCCAGATGCGCCTGACCCGGGAGCGGCCCGCGTGAAGTCCCGCCCGCCCAT
>JBKJOC010000392.1:0-5939 GCA_046595725.1 Candidatus Eiseniibacteriota bacterium | reverse complement strand
GAGCACGACCCCACCCAGCTCGCCGCGAAAGGCCTCGGTCGCGGACAGCGGCAGCTGTGGCGCCACGAGAAAGGCGACCGCGGACCAGGGGACGCGCAGGGTCTCGCCCCCGATGGCTCCGACGCCCGTGAGCGGCAAGTCGAGCCAGGACACGAGCACCCGGTTCGCACCGGCGAGGCCGAAGCGCCCGAGCGGTTCTGCCGACCCGCGGTCGTCGGCGAAGCGCTCGACGAAACCGCCCTCGCGCGCCAGCGCGGCGCCGAGGGACCCGTCGTCACGCCTCAGGAGCGCGGCGGGACCCTCACCCCACAGCGCCAGGGGAAACGCGCGGCTCCGGTCGCGATAGGCGACGGAATCGGGCGAGGACTCCGGCGTGGCCTGGGCCTGAGTCCGCGAAGGCCGCGCCAGCGAATCGGCCGCGGGCGGTGCGGCGAGCGGAATCGGGACGGCCGGCACGGCAGTCTGTGCACACACGGGAAAGGCGATGCCCAGGAGGGCCGCTGCGACCGGGCCCGCCAGCAGCGAGCGGCGCGTGCGCTCGAGCGCGCGCACCAGCAGCACGCCCACGCTCGCGAACAACGCAAAGTTGGTGCCGACGTGGATCAGCGCAAACGGGAGAGCCGCGACCAGCGTGGCCTTCCACTGGCCGTAGACCGCGCCCGAGGCGAGGTTGGTCACGATGTCGAACACCAGTGTGACGAGGACGCCCGAGGCGACGACAGAGAGCCAGCGCAGCGTCGGGCGCCTGATGTCGCTGCGGCCGACCAGGCCCCCGGCCACGCCCGAAAGCGCCATGCCGAAGACCTGCGAGGCGAGCACGAGCGGGTGCATGAGGCCCGAGCCGTAGGGGTTGATCGCGCTGTAGAGAAACTCGCCGAGCGCCCCGGCAAGCGCGCCGCCGAGCGGGCCCAGGACCCAGCCGGCCGCGAACAGGATGACGGTCAGGAATTCGAAGTTCGGGATGCTGTCGACGTAGCCGGCGCCCCAGGCCAGGCCGGCAAACATGCCGGCGAGCGCGAGGCGCCTGGTCGAAGCGAGCGTTGATCCCGGCACGAACGGTCCTTCCTGGGCTCGTGAGCCTGCCCCCGGTACACAAAAAAGCCCCGCGGGTGCGGGGACAGGGGGGCGAACGGGTCGCCGGGGCCTACGTTAGGAAGGTCGGCCTCCGGGGTCAAGCGCCTTGCGCGTGCGCGCGGCCGCTGCCGTCACGGCCCGCGGCTTCGCGCAGGCGCTCGACGACCTCGAACGGCACGTTGGTGTCCCCCACCTGGGAGTAGCCGGTGCGGGTGCCGTGGCTGTCGGAGCCGCCGGTCGCGATCAGGTTGTACTTCTCGCACAGCCTGAGATAGCGGCGGCGATCGTTCTCGTCGTGCCGCGGGTGGTAGACCTCGAGGGCCTGCAATCCGAGCTTGGCCAGTTCGGGGATGATCGAATCGCGCTGCATCGTGGCCGGGTGCGCGATCGCCGCCACGCCGCCCGCGCGGCGCACGAGCTCGATTGCGCCCCGCGGCGTGAGCGTCTTGCGCGTGACGTTCGCCGGACCCTTGTTGCCGAGGAATCGGCGGAACGCCTCGTCAATCGAGCTCACGTAGCCCGCGGCGACCATGGCCTCGGCAATGTGCGGGCGACCGATCGAGCCGCCCTGCGCGCGCTCGATGACGTCGTCCCACGACAGGTCGAAACCGAGCTCCTCGAGCCGTTCGAGGATCGCGTGGGCGCGCAGGAGCCGCTGCTCCCGGAACGTCACCAGCGCCTGGCGGAACTCGGAGTCGTGGTCGTCGACGTAGAGGCCGAGCACGTGCACCTCGCAACTGGCGTCGTGCGCGGAGAGCTCGACGCCCGGGATGATCTCGAGCCTCGTGCCCTCGGCGCGGGCGCGCGCTTCGTCCATGCCGTCGACCGAGTCGTGGTCGGTCAGCGCGAGGGCCGACAGGCCCTTGAGCAACGCGCGCTCGACGATCGCGGTCGGCGTGTTGGTGCCGTCGGAGTGGAGCGAATGGGTGTGGAGGTCGGCCGGGCCCGCGGTCCCGACATTGCCGCTCAACGCCTGAGCTCGCGGATCTTGGCGGCCACATCGGGATAGTTCGGCTGGCCGGCGAACACGGACTCGAACTGCTCGAGCGCCTCGATCGAGCGGCCGGACGCCTCGAGCACGAGGCCGAGGCTGAAGCGGAAGGAGAGCGCGCTGTCGTGCGACACGCCCGGCAGCGTCAGCCCGCGCTCGAACTCCGCGATCGCGGCCCCGAAGTCCCCGCGCTCGAGCAGGCAGCGCCCGAGCATGTCCGTGCACTTGATGCTGAACTCGGGGTCGCGCGCCGCGAGGCGGAACTCGGCGACCGCCTCGTCGAGCAGGCTCATCTGGCGATAGGTCATGCCAAGGTCGTAGTGGCTCGAGGCGTCGTCGGCCTCGACCTGCTCGCGCACGCCCGCCTGGAACGCGGACAACAGCTCGCTCAGGTCGACGTCGAGGTCCTCGGGCATGCGCTGCTGGACGGTGACGCGGTCGCTCCGAAGGTCGACCTCTTCCATCTGCGCGCGTTTGCCCCAGTCGGAGAGGCGCTCGAGGCGACGGGCGGCCATGTCGTTGTTGGGGTCGTAGGCCCGCGCCTGGACGAACCATTCGTGCGCCGCCGCCGGTTCCTGCGCCGCGAGGGCCAGATCGCCCAGCTCGCAGCACACGCCGGCTGCCTCGATCCACTGCTGGCGGCGCTCGCAGTTGCCGAGCCAGAGGCGGTAGAGCCGCTCGCTGGCCTGGGGACTGCGCGAAAGCTCCTGGAAGATCGAGGCCGCCTGGTCGAGACCGCCGACCGACTCCCAGGACTGCGCGGCGCGCAGCAGGGCCTCGGCCGCCTGCTCGCGCTCGCCGCTGGCAAGGAGTGAGCGGGCGAAGCTCAGGTGATCGGCGACGTCCGGGGGGAGCGTTTCCTCGACGCGCGCGGGCTCGGCCGGCGGCGCCTGGGCGACCGCCGCCCCGGTCGATGGAGTGCCCAGCCGCGTGGACTCGATGCCTTCGCGTCCGCCGCCCGTGGGCGGGACGAACGTGCCGTTGCGCGCGATCTCGGGCACACCCGATGCGGCGCCGCCCATGGTGAAGCGACTGGGCGCGGTCGGCGGGGTCGGTGCGGTCGGAACCTCGGGCACGGCGGGCTCTTCGGGCAGCTCGGTGGTCGCGCCGGGATGCAGCTCCTCGGCGCGGTCGCGGCAGGCGGTCGCCTGCTCGAGATGCCCGCGCAGGTCATAGGCACGGGCAGCGCGAATCATGGCGCGCGAGGCCTTGAGCTTCTCGCCCTCGAGGTTCCACACCTCGCCCAGCTTCTCGGCGTGGCGCGGATCGTCGGGGATGAGGCGGGTGGCATGCTCGAGCGCCTCGGCGGCGGAGGCCCGCTGGTCCTTCCCGAGCATCAGCTCGGCGAACTGGGCGTAATAGAGGCCCGCGTCGGTGGTCAGTCCGTCCTGCGCGTGCAGCTCGGCCAGCGCCTTGAGCGTGTCGATCGGGCGCAGGTTGAGCCGAAGCATCTTCTTGCAGACGGCGATGGCGTTCTTGACCAGACCGGCCTTGCGGTACGCCTCGGCCGCTTGCTGATAGCGGCGACCTGCCTCGTCCAGCATCCCCTTCTTGAAGTAGAGGTCGCCGAGCGTGACGTGCGTATAGGGATCGCTATCGTCCGCGGCGAGCAGCTTCTGATACTCCTCGACCGCCCGGTCGAGGTCGCCGTTCTGGACGTAGCGTTGGGCTTTCCGCTTGATCTCGAGTGTCTTTTCCAAGCCGTCCCTCCGCCCCGATCAGGGATCAGGCGGTGCGATCCGTCGCTGCGGCGAAAGCCGTGCGGGCTTCCACGAGGGCCTGTTCGGCATGGCGCGCAAGTTCATCGACGCGCCCCCTCACGGCCTCCTTATCGGCCCCATCCGGCAAGTTCTGCAGGTTGATTTGCACGTTCCACAAGGCGGATTCCACGGCGGCCCGCGCCAGGGCGCATGCCGTGGCGCCGTCGGAGGCCGCGTTGGTGTTGCCCTGCGCCACCATGCGCGCCGCCCAGCGCGCGACTTCGGTGGAGATTTCCGCGGTTTCGAGCGGCACCCGGGTTGCCTCCCAGGTTGCCTCCACCAGGGCCCTTGATCTTTCTTCGGCCTCGGCCGGCGTTCCTTGAGGCATCCGGATCGCGACCAGCACCCGCTCGAACGCCTGGGAGTCCCGGCGCATGAGGCTGGTCAGGGCGGAGCGCAGCCGTCCGGCTTCCGCCTGAGCCTCCATCATCGTCGCCTGGACGGGGACGTATTTCTTCTTTCCCAGGGTCAGGTTCGCCACCATCCCCACCAGCGCAGCTGCGAGCGCCCCGGCGAGCGCGGCCACCGTGCCCCCACCTGGAGTCGGGTTGCCCGACTCGACCTCCTCGAGCAACCCCCCCAGCGTCACCCCCTCCGAAACCGGGGGGTGCGCCATCCGGATCTCCAGCACCTGGTCCCGGCGAAAGTTCTCGAGCTTGAGGTGATGCTCGGCGGAGTCGAGCAGCGCGGACATCGGCACCAGCCCAACGACCTCGCAGCCGGTGACCCAGGTGCCCCAACGCCTGGCCTCCTCGTCGATCAACGCGAGGACCCGGTGGATGGGCGTACCGTCGGTGTTGACCAGGTTCATCGACACCTGCGCTCGTCGCCCGCCCTGAACCTGGAACCCCAGCGCCTTGACGTAGCGCAACCCGCCGTCACCGAAGCGGATCGCCTTCGCGATCTTGCGTGCGATCGTCACGTCGGCGGTCGCCAGGTTCGCGTTGAACGCGACCAGCGGACGCCGCGCACCGATCGCGACCGCGCCCGCGGTGGCGTGGATCGAAGCCGGACCGAAGTCGGGTGTCCGGTCAGGATCCTTGCCGATGCGCTCGCGCAGTCCCTCGAACTCGCCGCGGCGCACGTCGGCCAGGTTCTCGCGGTCGGGCCGCATCGCTGCCGCTTCATAGAGGAAGACCGGAACGCCAAGCTCCCGGCCCACCCGTTCCCCCAAAGTGCGCGCGAGGGTCACGCACTCCTCGAGGGTCACACCGTCGACCGGCACGAACGGCACGACGTCGGTCGCGCCCATCCTGGGATGCTGGCCCTGGTGTCGCGTGAGGTCGATCCGGGCCGTGGCCAACCGGATGACGCGGAACGCGGCCTCGGCCACCGGCTCGGGCTCGCCCGCGAACGTCAGGACGGAGCGATGGTGATCGGCGTCCATCTCCGAATCCAGCACGACCACGCCCGGCACCGATGCCGCCTCGCTGACCAGCGCCTCGACCAACGCGCGGTCACGACCTTCGCTGAAGTTGGGGACACATTCGACGATGCGGGCCATCAAGAATCCTTTCAGGCTGCGGGCTTAAGGTGCTCGAACCGTCCATCGCCCGGCACCAGCGGCGGCGGAACGCCGTCCGCTGCATGCCGTGGTCACGCGACCAACAACGTGCCGGGGTCGCCGATCGTCAGGCCTGGTTGTACGCTCTCTCGAGCACTGCGACATCGAGCTTCACCATCGTCATCATGGCTTCCATCACCGCCTGGACCTTCTTGGGGTTCTGATCGCTGATGAGTTCCATGAAACGCCTCGGAACAATCTGCCACGTGACACCGAACTGGTCCGTAATCCAGCCGCACTGCGATGGGGTTGCGCCGGCGTTGAGGAGCTTGTTCCAGTACTCGTCAACCTCCTCTTGGTCTTCGCAGTCGACAAAAAGCGAGAACCCCTGGGAAAAACTGAAGTACGGGCCGCCGTTGTAGCCCATGAAGGCCTGACCACCGATGACGAATTCGGCGGAAGTGATTGGGCCGTCGTTTCCCGTGCGTGCAACGTTTTTGATTCTAGAGTCGGGGAACGTAGCGGTGTAAAACGCTGTTGCCGCCTCGAGTTGGTCGTTGAACATCAGGAATGGCGACTTCAAACAAGGAGATCTACCGATGTCCAAAGT
>JBKJOC010000346.1:0-4196 GCA_046595725.1 Candidatus Eiseniibacteriota bacterium | reverse complement strand
GATTGCAGCGCCGCGCCGAGCGCCGGATCGAACACGCGCGCGCGGCGATCGCCTGCCAGGAGGGGCCAGGTGGCGCGGTCGTCGAAGCGGTGGACAAAGCGGCGGGCATATTCGGAGTCGGGCGTCACGAAGGCGGCGAGGGTGGCGCCGAGCGGCCGCTCGGTCGCCCAGTCGATCGCGTCGAGGCGCGACGCAGCGCGGGTCAAGATCCGCTCGCGCGTCGACATCGCAGTCCCGCCCTCTCCGCGCGCGCGACGTGCGACCGCGGCGCGCCCACGCGCCCGGCGCCCGTGACATGCGCCGCCAGCTGACGTGACCATCCGAGCGCCGCCAGCGCCGACACCGTGGCGAGCTCGCGCTCGGCCAGGGTCAGGCCCTTCCGGGTGAGCGTCTTGCCGTAGCCTTCGAGGATCATCCAGGAATCCAGGTCGGAGTTGAGGCCCTTCATGAACGTGCGCAGACGTGCGTAGCCCGGACCGTAGACGCGCTCGCACAGGCGTTCGCCCGCGCGCTTCCACGCGCGCCAGGACTCATAGGATGCGGGCTGGCGGAAAGCCGTGCGGGCGGGCCAGGTCGTGGCCAGGGCGCGCAGGAACTCGATCGCGGCGGGGTAGCCCGCGTAGAGCCGCAGCATGAGCGCGAGTTCGACCAGGGACCGGCGCGGCACTCCGGCGCGTCGGGCGGCGCGGAGCGCGCGCTCGAGTTGGCCCTGCACCGTCGGGGTCACCGCCAGGGCGGCGAGTCCGACGAGGCTGTTTCGGCGGGAGGTCCAGGCGCTCTGGCGGGGCGGCGGCACGCCGCGACTGTGCCCGCGCGGGAGACCCTAAGTCAAGCTTCACGATGGACTTGGGACCCATTTCACTTGACGGGGGCAACCGGCGGTCGAGACCATGCGGCGACTCGAACACCAGCCTTGGAGGAGCATGCTCGACCCCGGCAACATCCCGCCCGAAGTCGCCCGCGCCCGCGCCCTGAGCGCGATCTGGACCTTTCCCGGAGTGTTGCTCGCCTCGTTCGTCATCGGGTGGGGCGCGGAGGCGGCCCAGTTCCTGGTCTCCCAGGGCCTCGCGCTCGCGCTCCTGGCCTGGCTCCAGACGCTACCGGAGTTCGCGGTCGAGGCCGTCATCGCCTGGCACCGCGATGTCCCGCTCATGACCGCGAACTTCACGGGATCGCTCAGGCTCCTGACCGGGGTCGCGTGGCCCATGATCTTCTTCGTCAGCTTCATGTCCGTGCGGAAGAAGCAGGGCGTGACGCTCCGCAAGCACCGCGTGGCGCTCGACCCCGAGCACGCGGTGAGCGTGGTCGCGCTCCTGCCGCCCCTGCTCTACTTCACGGTGATCTGGGCCAAGGGCTCGCTCACGCTACTCGACTCGGGGATCCTGCTCGTTCTCTACATGCTCTACCTGGTCGCGCTGCGCAAGATCCCGCCCCTCTCCTCGGAGTCGCTCGACGACCTGCCACGGATCCCTCGCATGGTGCTCACGCTGCCGGGGAAATGGAAGGGTCTGGGCGTGCTCGGGCTGTTCGCGCTCGGTGGCGTGCTGCTGTGGTTCCTCACCCCGACCTTCCTCGACTCGATGCTCGGCCTGTCGGTGATGCTCGGGGTCACACCGTTCGTCTTCGTCCAGTGGGTCTCGCCGTTCCTGTCGGAGTTCCCCGAGAAGGTCACGGCGTTCGCCTGGGCGCGCACGCCCAACAAGGCGGGCATGGCACTGATCAACATGGTGTCGTCGAACATCAATCAGTGGACCGTGCTCGCGGCCATGATTCCGATCGTCTACTGCGTCTCGCTCGGCCACGCCGAAGCAATCCCCTTCGACGGCCACCAGCGGAGCGAGATCCTGCTCACGCTGGCCCAGGGATTCCTCGGCTTCCTGCTGGTCGTCAACATGGAGTTCGCCTGGATCGAGGCGATCGGTCTGTTCGTGCTCTGGTTCATCCAGTTCCTGCTGCCCGAGACGCGGCACATGGTCACCGCCATTTACTTCGCCTGGTGCGCCTACGAGATCCTGCTGCGCTTGCTCGGCCGTCGCGCTTGGACCGCGTTCACGCTCTTCCCCGAGCTCTGGAAGCACGGGCGGGTTGCGGGGAATCAGGGCTAGGGCCGCCCGATTCCGAGCTTTCGCCCGAGCCCCGCCATCGCGCTCTCGAGCTCGGGCAGTTCCTCGACGCGCGCCAGACGGAAGAACGCCCACGTCAGCCCGACGCCGAGGGCGATGCCTCCGAACACGACGATGGCGCACGCGATCGTGCCCCCGACCCAATAAGACTCGCTGGCGTGGACGACCGCGCGGACCAGGAGCGCCATGCCGGCAGAGGCGAGCGCGGTCTTGAGGAAGGTGGTGCCCATGCGCCTGCCCTCGAGGCGCTTGAGCCGGCGCCTCAGGTAGAACGAAAGCTGTGCGAAGTTGAACAACATGGTGAGCGAGGTCGAAAGCGCGAGACCGACGTGGCCGAGCGGCCCCATCAGGAGCAGGTTGCCGGTCAGGTTGACCGCCACCGAGAGAAAGCTCGCGACCACGGGAGTCTTCGTGTCGCCGAGGGCGTAGTACGTCGGCACCAGCACTTTGACCGCCGCGTAGGCGCTCAAGCCGAGGGAATACGCCACGAGGGCGTCCGCCGTCTGGCCGGTGTCGCTCGGCAGGAAGCGGCCGTGCTGGTAAAGCAGCTGGACGAGCGGCCGGGACAGTGCCCAGAGTCCGAACGTCGCCGGCAGCGTGAGCGCGAACACCAGCCGGATCGCGCCCGACAGCGTGGCCCTCAGCGCAACCAGGTTGTTCTCCACCGCCTGGCGCGCGATGGTCGGCAACGAGACCGTCGCCAGCGCGACGCCGAACACGCCGATCGGCAATTGCATGAGGCGGAATGCGTAGGACAGCCACGACACCGAGCCCTCGACCAGCTGCGAGGCGAGGATGGTGTTGACGAAGATGTTGAGCTGGGTCGCCGCCAGCCCGATCGTGGCCGGCACCATCAGGAACGCGATGCGCCTGACGCCGGGATGGGTCAGCTGCGGCGGCCACGCCGGGCGCCAGCCGAGTTTGACGAGCGCCGGAAGCTGGACCGCGAACTGCAGGAGCCCCCCCGCCAGCACGCCCACTGCCATCGCCAGGATCGGGGGCTGGCCGAACGCCCGGAACACGGGGATCAGGCCCACCCCGACCACGATCATGCCGAGGTTCAGGAACAAGGGCGCAAGCGCCGGCACGGTGAACTGGCGGACAGCGTTGAGCATGCCCATCGCCGCCGCGGCGAGCGCCACGAACATGAGGAATGGCAACATGATGCGCGAGAGCTTGATCGTGAGCTCGAGCTTGCCGGGAACCGAGGCGAAGCCCGGCGCGAGCAGCGGCACCAGCCAGGGCGCGATGAACCAGCCCACGATGGTGACGAGGAGGAGCGCCAGCGCGAGCGCGTTCATCACCTGCGCGCCCAGACGCAGGGCCTCGGCGCGTCCGGACTTGTGATCGGTCCCGGTGAACGTGGGGACAAACGCGGCCGAGAGCGCCCCTTCAGCGAACAGGTCGCGCAGCAGGTTGGGCACGCGAAAGGCGACGTTGAACGCGTCGGTGGCGAGGCCGGCACCGAAGAACGCCGCCATCACCTGCTCGCGCGCGAGGCCAAGAATGCGCGACGCCATGGTCGCGATCGACACCCGCCCGGCTTCCGCGGCGACGCGCGGACCGGGCGCCTGATTTGACCCGCTTTCGGCGACTCTGTTAGGTTCGCGCACCATGACTCCCTGGCAGGCGGCGATCCTCGGCGTGATTCAAGGTCTGAGCGAGTTCCTTCCCATTTCGTCGTCGGCCCATCTGGCCCTTTCGCACTGGCTGTTCGGCTGGGGGGACCCGGCGGATAACGTGCCGTTCGACGTCGCACTCCATCTCGGCACGTTGATCGCCGTGGTGCTCTACTTCCGCCACGACCTGTTCGCGCTCGTGCGCGGCTCGCTCGACTCGATCAAGGAGCGCAGGGACACGCCGGAGTTGCGGCAGGTCGGCTATCTCGTGCTCGCCAGCGTACCCGCAGTCCTGCTCGGGTTCGGCTTCAAGGACGTCTTCGAGCGCATGCACAATTGGCCGCCCCTCATGGCGGCGACCCTGGCGGGTGTCGGACTCCTCATGTTCGCCGTCGACCGCCGCACGGCCGGGCAGAAGACCGCGGTGACGACCGGCTCGAGCCTCGTGATCGGC
>JBKJOC010000180.1:0-6140 GCA_046595725.1 Candidatus Eiseniibacteriota bacterium | reverse complement strand
GGCTGGTTCGACCTCTCGACGCTCAAGGAGCCGTTTCGCGCCGAAGGCAAGAAGACGATGGGCTACGAGCTGGCGGAGCAGGGCGGCTGGACGCTGCCGGACGTCGTGATCTATCCGACCGGCGGCGGCACCGGGCTGGTCGGAATGTGGAAGGCGTTCGAGGAACTGGAAGCCCTGGGTTGGATCCCTTCCGGTCGACGCCCGCGCATGGTGTGCGTCCAGGTCGAGGGCTGCGCGCCGATCCCGCGCGCCTTTACCGCGGGCCTGGCCGAGGCGACGCCATGGCTCGAACCCAGGACGCTCGCCGCCGGGCTGCGTGTGCCCGCCGCGGTGGGGGATCGGTGGATGCTCGAGGTGCTGCGGGCTTCCGGCGGTACGGCGATCGCGGTCCCCGAGGCGGCGATGCTCGACGGCATGCTCGAGCTCTCGCGCGCGCTCGGAGTGCTGGCGGCTCCCGAAGGCGGCGCGGCGTGGGCCGGACTCAGGCGGCTGGTGGAGACGAAGTGGATCCGCACGGGCGAACGGGTGGTGGTGTTCAACACGGGCAGCGGCCACAAGTACGTCGAGGCCACCGCCGCGGCGCTGGCCGCGCGACGCCCCGAGGGTGTATCGTAAGCGGGCGCGCGCTGGTGTGGGCCAGTTCGCCATCCCGCCTGACATTATCCCGGAGGCTGCTCATGAAGCGCGCGATCCGCGTGGCGTCGGTCCTGTTGGCGATGGTGATCTCGGGCGGTTGCGGCGGGGGCGCGGCGCAGAATCCACCCGCGGCGGCACCGCCTTCGGACGCCGTGGCCCCGGCGACACCGCCCTCTGCGCCGGGCTCGCCCACCACCGGACAGGCACTCTCCGACGTCGTGCCCCAGCAGCCGACTTCGGACCCGATGGCGACCGGCTGGCGCTACCGCTTCGACATGGTGTCGCCGGCGAACGACAAGTTCGCGATCACCGACCGCGACTTCTACCTCTACTTCAAGCCCGACACCAGCGCGGTCCACTTCCAGATCGAGAACCGTCGCGGCGTCGCGGTCAAGATCCTGTGGGATGCGTGCACCTTCACCGACGTCTACGGCCGCACCTACCGGGCCGTGCATCGGGGCACGACGTACGAGCGCCGCGACCAGCCGCAGGAAGTGACCTGGATCCAGCCGCGACAGCGCTACGGCGACTACCTGATCCCGGTCGACGTTCTGCTCGACCCGACCGCCGCGACGGGGGGCGCGCAGCGCGAACTCCTGCCGACCGACCTGAGGGCGCAGTCGTTGGTGGGTCGGACCTATTCCTGCAAGCTGGTGCTGGGGTCGGGCAACGACGACAGCCGGATCGAGTACATTCCGGTGTTCAAGATCCTGAGCACCTATCGCGAGGAGTAGCGCTCCCACACCCAGGCGAGCGTGGACGCCCCGAGCACGATCAGCACGGGTTCGATCGGCGCGCGCATGCGGAGCGATCCCCAGTAGATGACCGCGAGCGTCGTCTGCGCGATCACCGCGAGCGCCAGCGCCGCGGCGGGCGCGCGCGGCCGGGCGAGCGCGCGCGCGAAGCCGACGAACGCAAGGGGCGCGAGCAATCCCCAGCTCCAGAAGATCGGGTCGTGCGCGGCGCCCCTGCCGCCTGAGTCGCTCGTGAGGCGGAAAAACCGCGCGAGCTTCCAGCCGGCCATCCTGGGCCAGGCGCTAAGGTGCGCGCCCAGGAATGCGCGCGCCCGCGCGGCCGAAAGCGAATCGATCCCCACCTCGTCGAGCCCCTTGAAGCCCTCCGCGTAAGGCGCGACCTGGCGCAGGCTGAGCGACCCGCCGCGATACGCCGGATCCTCGAGCACAATCGGGTTGTTCGAGTCGAACAGGGCGCAGCCGCCGCCGCTCGTGATCAGGACGAAGCGGCCGGTCACCGCGTGATTTCGCAGCGTCCAGGGCAGGACGCAAAGAACCAGCCCGAGCGCGAGCGCCAACGCCTCGAGCGCCCGGCGCGCGGGCGGCCGCGGGGCGAGCGCGAGCACCCAGGCGAAGAGCAGCGCAGCCAGCGGGAGCGCGGTTGGGCGGGCGAGCGCAGCAAGGCCCAGCGCCACGCCGGTCGCGAGCGCGAGCCCGGTCCCGCCGCGGACGAACGCGCGCACCGCCAGGAGGAGCGCGCACAGGCTCAGGAGAATGGCGAGCGTCTCGGTGCCGAGCACGGTGCTGAAGAAAATCAGGCTCGGCCACAACGCGACCAGGGGCGCGGTGAGTGCGGCCGCGTGCTCGCCCACCGCTTCGTGCGCCAGCCGCGCGGCCAGGGGGACGGCGAGCGCGGAAAACAGGACCTGCAGCAGGAGCGCGAGCAGGTGGTGGGGGCCGAACAAGGCGTAGAGCGGCGCGACCGCCATCGGCAGGAGGGGCGGGCGGAACGTCGTCAAGTAGGGCGCGTCGTCGGGCCCGAGCGTGAAGCCAGTACCGGCCGCGAGGTGCGCCGCGAGGCGGTGATAGTCGAGGCTGTCCGACCACGGCTGGACCAGGAACCCCGGGCCGATCCAAAGCCAGAGGACGCGCACGAGGAGTGCGACCGCGAACCAGGTCCAGGGCGAGCGGACCGCCCTTGCGAACGCTGGGGCAGGCGTCAGGCGAGGATCGCGGGAAGCGCGCGCTGGATCGGCGTGCTGACCGCGGCCTTGCCCCGGGGGTCGATGTACATGTCGATCTCCGAGCGGACTCCGAACTTCGACTGGTAAACGCCGGGCTCGATCGAAAAGCCCGTGTCGGGGATCAGTTCGCGCTGGTCGCGCGTTTCGAGGTTGTCGATGTTCGCGCCGTTGCCGTGGGTCTCGAGGCCGATCGAGTGTCCCGTGCGATGGATGAAGAACTTCTCGAGCCCGGCCGCCTGGACGACGGCGCGTGTCGCGTCGTCGACGTCCGCGCCGCGCACGGTCTCACCACGGGCGCAGCGTGTCGCCACGTAATCAATGCCGGCGTCGCGCGCACCCATCACGACGTCCCAGACGTGCTGCACGTCCGGCGGGATCGCCTTGCCGACGAAACCCATCCACGTGATGTCGGCGTAGACCGAGTCTTCGCCCGGCTCCTTGGCCCACAGGTCGAGGAGGAGGACATCCCCGTCGCCGATGGGCTGGGAGTTGGCGGCCGTCGGCTCGAAGTGCGGGTTTCCGGCGTGGCCGTTGCGTGCGACGATCGGCGGCCCGTTGGTGATCAGGTTGCGCGCCTCGTACTCCGCCACCATGCGGCGCTGCAATTCGATCTCCTGGATCGTGACCCCGGCAATCACGGCCTCGCGCACCCAGCCGTGCGCGCGCTCGGCAATCTCGCCCAGGTGGCGCGCAGCACGGTCGTGCGAGGCGCGGCCCGTCTCGCCCCAGCGCGCCTCGAAGACCTGCACCAGGTCGGCGGACGTGACGACCTCGACGCCGAAGGAGCGCACGAGCTCGATCGTGCCGGCATCGACCCGCGCGACGTAGGGGATCGCGTTCATGGGTGAATACTCCATCGCGACCCTGCGGTGACCTTTGAGCATGGCCGACAGCGTGGCTTCGAGGTCGCGCCAACCGACGAACGCGGTCTTGAGGCCGGGCAGTCCCTCGAACACGTGCGCCTCGATCGCGGAGTGGAGCCAGCGCGGCTCGCCCCCGGCCGGCACGAGTCCGAACCAGCGTCGCGTGGTGTGGCGGTCGGCCGGGATCCCCGCGACGCGGTTGGCGATCGGGTTCATGTGGCGGAAGTCGTAGAGCAGCCAGGCGTCGATGCCACGCTGCTTGAGCGCGGCCTGCAGGGCGGGCAGGTTCACCGGTGGACCTCCGGAGTCAATTTCAGTGCGATGCCCCGCGGCCCATGGGGCCGAGGCCGAGGCGTTCGGGACCGGCATAGACGTTGTAATCCTCGTTGCGCAGGAATCCGATGAGGGTCATCTGCGCTTCATGCGCGAGTTCGATCGCGAGGCTCGTCGGCGCCGACACCGCGGCGACCGCGGGGATGCCGGCCAGCCACGCCTTCTGGACGATCTCGAATCCCACCCGCCCCGACACCAGCAGCAGGCGCTCCGACAAGGGCCAGTCGTTGAGCAGGAGCCGCGCGCCCACGATCTTGTCGACCGCGTTGTGGCGCCCCACGTCCTCGGCGGTCGCGACCAGCGTGCCGTCGAAATTGAACAGGCCGGCGCCGTGGAGCCCACCCGTGCGCTCGAACGTGACCTGCGCCTGGCGCAACGCGGGGACGAGCCGCGGCAGCGCATCGGGCGCGATGGTCGCGCCGCTCGGGAGCGTTGGTGCCTGCTGGCGCACCTGGTCGATCGAGGCCTTGCCGCAGATACCACACGAGCTCGTGACGTAGAACAGGCGGCGTGCGTGCTCGAATGGATCGGGGACGTCGGGCGCGAGCTCGACCTCGATCACGTTTCCGCGCGCGGTCTCCGGGACGTCGGTGCAGTGCCGGATCGACTCGATGTCCTCGGGCCCGCGAATCAACCCCTCGGTCAGGAGAAATCCCGCCGCCAGCGCCGCGTCGTCGCCCGGCGTGCGCATGACGACCGCGATGGCGTGGCCGCCCGCCCGGATCTCGAGCGGCTCCTCGGCTGCGACCTTGTCCTCGGACTCGCGGATGCCGCCCGGGCGCACTGCCATCCGGTTGACCGTGACGTCGCGGCTGTTTTTGGGAGTGATGGCCACGGCTAGCGGAAGTCCCGGCCCGTCGGGTTGGGCGCGCTGGTATCCGCGGGTGCGCCGCCCGCCGCGGGATCGGACAGCGGGCCACCGGGCGCGGTCAACTTCGTGCCGACGCCGAGCTCGTGCACCAGTTCACCGCCTTCCTTCGCCGTCAGCACCAGCAGAAGGACCAGCGCCGCCTGGCCGAGCAGCCAGAGCGCCGCGGGCTTGGGCGGAAGCCGGCGGCGGCGCCACGACACCAGCGACCAGCCCGAGAGGAAGCACGCGATCGCGAGCAGCACATAGGCATAGGTCTGGTGCTCCTCGATCACTTCCCTCATCCCCGCCACCGGCGCCACGGCCTGCGCGCTGAAGAACCCGTTGAGGGCGGTGAAGGCGGCCGCGAGCGTGCCCGCATACAGCAGGACTCGCGCCACGAGGTAGGCGCCGGGTCGGCCGCTACCATGCGCGACCAGCGCGGCCAGGACGGAGCCGAGCAGGAAGGCGATCGGGAAGTGCACGAGCAGGGGATGGAAATTCTGCATGGAACCTCCGGGGAAGGCGGATCCCGGGCAGTGTAGGCCCGCCCGCGGGACGGGGCAACCCCTTGCAAATTTTGCCGATCTGGGGGATTCTTCCAAAGCCCACCGCGCCGTACCCGGTCCAACTGCCTCTGTCCCAGGGTCGTGGCTTCGGTCCCTCCGAGACGTCCTCCGGAGGGCGGCGGTGTCGTTGCCTTGGTCCGATCTTTTTCCAGGAGAGTTCCCGGATGTCCGAAGCAAAGCTCGAATCCCGCAAGGGGATGCGTAACGTCGCCATCATCGCCCACGTCGACCACGGCAAGACCACCCTGGTCGACGCGCTGCTCTACCAGGCCGGCACGTTCCGCGCCCACGAGCACATCATCGAGCGCGTCATGGATTCGAACGACCTCGAGCGCGAGAAGGGCATCACGATTCTGGCCAAGAACACCTCGGTGCAGTACGGGGACGTCAAGATCAACATCGTCGACACGCCGGGTCACGCCGACTTCGGCGGCGAGGTCGAACGCACGCTCAAGCTGGTGGACGGCGTGCTGCTGCTGGTCGACGCGTCCGAGGGACCGCTGCCCCAGACCCGGTTCGTCCTGCAGAAGGCGCTCGAGCTCGAGCTCACGCCCCTGGTCGTGATCAACAAGATCGACCGCAAGGACGCCCGCCCGGACGAGGTCCTGAACGAGATCTACGACCTGTTCATCGACCTCGACGCGAACGAGGACCAGCTCGGCTTCCCGGTGCTCTACACCAACGCGCGCGCGGGCACCTGCCGCCTGACGCCGGACGGGACGGACGAGACCCTCAAGCCGCTGTTCGACGCGATCGTCCAGCACATCCCGGCGCCGACCTACGATCCCACGATGGGTCTCCAGTTCCTGGTCAACAACCTGGGCTACGACGACTTCGTCGGGCGCCTGCTGATCGGCCGCATCGCCAACGGCGCGATCGCGATCGGCGACCGCGTCACCGCGTGCACGCCCGAG
>JBKJOC010000389.1:0-4440 GCA_046595725.1 Candidatus Eiseniibacteriota bacterium | reverse complement strand
TCGGCGTCGATCACCAGGCGCTTGGGCTTCGGGGGCGCGCTCGCGGCCGAAGGCACGGGCACGACCGTGGTGTCGTAGCGGACCTCGATGACGTAGGTCGGGACGGTAAGGCCGTTGACGGTCGCCGTGTCGCGCATGACCAGGCGGGCCCCGGCGACATGCTCGGCGAGGCGCGCGTAGCCCGCGAATGGATGTGCGGCGCCCGGGTCGAGCGCGGGCATGCCGCCCGCGACCGCGGCCTGGACGGTCGCCGGCTTGACCGTGTACTGGCCGAGCGTGCTCGAATACGCGAAGGAGGAGTCTGAGGCGGTCACCAGCACGGTGCGGTCGCTGGGCGTGTTGGCCTCGAAGTGCGAGCGGCCCGGGCCGCCGTAGGCGATCACGAGCGTGTTGACGATGTCCTGCACCTGGTCCTGGATGACCATGTGAGTCGCCACGCTCCCCGTGAACGCGTAGCCCGTGACGCCACGGTAATTTTCGGCGGTCCTGGCCAGGATCTGCTGGGCGGTGAGTTCGGGGGCGCCTTGCGCCTGCGACACCCCCAGGCAGGCGGCGCTCAAGAACAGGGCAAGTGTGAGCGAGCCAATGGATTGCTGGCGCATCGGGTCTCCGGGGGAAGGACGGCGCAGGCCGCGGCGGGCGGACGGACCCTAGTTTAGGTCTCCCGGGTGTCCCCAGCAAGGGGGACGGGGGAGGTCAGGCCTCTTCGCCGCCCGGCAGGAACCCCTCGGGCCGCGACTCGATCACCCCCAGGAAGAGGTCGAGCAGCCCGGAATCGTGCCAGCCCTTCTTGCGCTCGTCGTCCATCAGCTCGACCGCCTCGGCACGGGTCATGGCGTCGCGATAGGGACGCTTGGTGGTGAGCGCGTCATAGACGTCCGCGATCGAGGCCACGCGGGCGAGCAGCGGGATCGACTCGCCCTTGAGTCCATCGGGGTAGCCGGACCCGTCGTAGCGCTCGTGGTGGTGGTAGACCACCGGCATGGCGCTCTCGAGCGTGCGCATGTTCTTGAGCAGGTCGCGCCCCGCCACCGGGTGGCGCTGGATCTCGAGGCGCTCCGCGGGCGTCAGCTTGCCCGGCTTGAGCAGCACGTCGTCCCGGATCGCGATCTTGCCGATATCGTGGAACAGCCCGCCGTAGCGCAGGATCTCCCGCTCCTCCTCGCTCACCCCCGCCGCCGCGCCCAGCATCTCCGCGTAGTAGGAGACGCGCTCGCTGTGGCCCGCGGTGTAGGGATCCCGCTGGTCGATCATCGCGGCGAGCGCGATGATGACCTCGCGCGCCTCCTCGAACACGTCGGTGAAGCGCTTGAGCCGGACCAGCGTCCGGATCCGCGCCAGCAGCTCCTCACCGTCGAAAGGCTTGATGAGGAAGTCCGTGATCCCGGCGTGGATCGCGTCGAGCTTGTCGCGCCGCGTGCTCCCGCCCGTGATCATGACGATCGGGACGAAGCGTGTGCGCGGGTCGCTGCGCAGGATCTCGATGACCTCGTGGCTGCTGCGGCCCGAGAGGTTCAAGTCGAGCAGCACGACGTCGGGGAAGGTGCTCGCCACCTTTTCGAGCGCTTCGGCGCCGGTCGAGGCGTCCTCGACCAGGTAGCCGTCGTGCGTCAGCAGGTAGCGCAGGAGATAGCGGACCTGCTCGTCGTCATCGACCACGAGGATGCGCGCGCCCGGAGGGGTGCTCGGTGCGGGATACGAAGCGGGATGGGCTTCCACGCCGGGCATTCTAGGGCCGGGCGCGGGTTGACGCAAAGTTGTATTGACCCCCCGCCGATGGCGACAGTATATTCACGTGGCTGCATGATTATGCATCGCGACGGCGTGGCCCGGGGGCGAGACCCCCGGCCCGCCGTCTTTCTGTCTCGGCCTCGACGGCCGGCCGCCCGGGGAGGTCTCGATGTCGCGTACGCGCCGCCTGACCACACTCTCCCAGCTCCTGGCCGGACGCCGCTTCGGCAGCCAGGAGGAGCTCGCGCGCGCGCTTGCGAGGGAGGGCCAGCCCGTGACGCAGGCAACACTTTCGCGCGACCTCCGCAGCCTCGGCGTCGGCAAGCGGCCCGGGCCCGACGGCTTCCCCGTGTACGTGCTGCCATCGCCCGCGGTCGAGATCTTCGACCGCGAGCGCCAGCGGCTCGATCTCGTCGCCTTCGTGAACGAAGTCACGGTGGCGCAGAACCTGGCGGTCATCAAGACGCCTCCCGGCCACGCCAACGGTGTCGGCCGCGCGATCGACCTGCTGGCGTTCCCGGGCATGCTGGGCTCCGTCGCCGGAGACGATACGCTGCTGGCGGTCCTCGCGACCCCCGCCCAGGCGCGCAGGCTCAAGCGCCACCTGGACGGGCTGGCCGAGGGCACGGCGCGCACGGGCCCGGAGGCCGGCAAGTGACGCTCGACGCGCGCATCGCGATCCTGGGCGCGGCGGGGTATGCGGGTGGCGAGTTCGCGCGCCTGGCCCTGGCGCACCCGGGGATCACGCTCGACGCCCTGGTCGTGCGCTCGCGCGACTCCGAGGCCGGGAAGGACCTGAGGGCGATCCTGCCCGGCGTCGACCCACGCGCACTGCCTGCAGGCGGCCCGGTGGTGCTCGAGTTCGCCGCGCTCGAGGAGCGGATCTCAGGCGGATCCGTCGACACGCTGGTGGTCGCATTGCCGCACGGCGCCTGGCGCGCTCTGCTGGCAGATCATCCGTGGCTCGCGGCCGCGGCCGGGGAGCTGCGCGTCCTCGACTTCTCGAGCGATCATCGGGACGGCTCGGCCGGCCACGTCTACGGCCTGCCCGAGGCGTTTCGCGAGGAAATTCGGGCAGCCCGGAGCGTGGCAAATCCCGGCTGCTACCCGACGGCGGCGGCCTTGGCGCTGCTGCCGGCGGCGACGCAAGGCCTGATTGCCGGCCCCGTGACCGTGACCGCGATCTCGGGCGTGACCGGGGCGGGTCGCGGGGCGAAGCTGACGACCTCCTTCGTCGAGGTCTCGGGCAACGCGTCGTTCTACAAGGTGGGATCCGGTCACGCGCATGTCGCCGAGATCGCGCGCACGCTCGAGCGCCTGGGCGCGCCGGTCGAGGTGGCCTTCGCGCCCCAACTCGTGCCGATGGCGCGCGGGATCCTGCTGACGGCGCAGGCGCCCCTGGCTCGCGCGCTGACGCCCGGGGAGGCGCGCGCGGCCTATGAGGCTCGCTACGCCGCGGAGCCGTTCGTCCAGGTCCTGCCCGAAGACACCTGGCCGGGCACGGCCTCGGTCCGCGGGTCGAACCGCGTCGACGTCCAGGTCACGACGCTCTTCGGCGGCACGACGCTGCTGGCGACCGCCGCGCTCGACAACCTGGCGAAGGGGGCGGCGTCGCAGGGCGTCCAGAATCTCAATCTGATGCTCGGCTGGCCGGAGACCACGGCGCTCTCGAGCCACGGGAGGCCCTGGTGACCCGAAAGCTCGTGCTCAAGCTGGGCGGCCGCGCGCTCGCCGGGCCGGGCGCGCTCGATCAACTCGCGCTCGAACTGCGCGCGCTCACCGGGCGCGTGGTGATCGTCCACGGCGGCGGCAACGAGGTCACGGCGTGGAGCGAGCGCCTTGGCTTGACTCCGCGCTTCTCGGGCGGGCGCCGCGTCACCGATCAGGCCACGCTCGAGGTCGCGGCCGCGGTCCTGGCGGGCCTGGTGAACAAGCAGCTGGTCGCGGGACTGCGCGCTCGCGGCGTGGATGCGATCGGCCTGGCCGCGCTCGACGGCGGGATCGCACAGGTCGCACGGCAGGCCGACCTGGGCGAGGTCGGGATCGTCGAGGCGATCGATCCGGGACTGCTCCTGGGCCTGCTCGCGCGCGGCTCGACGCCGGTGATCGCCAGCATCGGCCAGGCCGGGGGCTCATTGCTCAACGTCAACGCGGACGACCTGGCGGCGAAGGTGGCGCCCGCGCTCGGCGCGGCAACGCTGGTCTTGTTGTCGGACGCGCCCGGCCTGATGCTCGCCGGGTCGGTGGTGCCGGGAGTCGCGAGCTCCGAGATCGCGGCGCTGCTGGCCCTGCCCGAAGTCACGGGCGGCATGGCGCCCAAGCTCGAAGCCGCGCGGGCCGCGGTCTCAGCCGGCGTGGACGAATGCTGGATCGCGGCATGGGGCGGCGAGGGTACGCTGGCAAGGCTGCTCGACGGCACCGGAACGGGCACGCGCGTCGCACGCGCCGCCTTGAAGCCGGCGACAGTCCCGTTGGCCCAGGAGGGTACCGCGCATGACTGAGACGACCACCGCAGCACCGGAGCTTGCCGTCGCGCAGGAGGAAGTCGGCCTGATCGCGCCGACCTATCCCCTGCCGCGCCTCGAGCTCGCGCGCGGCGCGGGCGCGCGCGTGTGGGACAAGGACGGCGTCGAGCGGCTCGACTTCGTGAGCGGCATCGCGGTCAACGCCTTCGGCCACGCGCCCAGGGGACTCGTGCGCGCGATCACG
>JBKJOC010000241.1:0-10419 GCA_046595725.1 Candidatus Eiseniibacteriota bacterium | reverse complement strand
ACTCGTTCTGGAGCCCGTCCCGCGGGCCCACCTCGACCAGGCGGACTCGGTGCGGCCAGGGACCAGGGCTGATTCCGGGGGGCGGCGACGTGCTCATGGACGGAATATACACGGCGGAGCCTCAAGGGCTACAATCGGCCGACTTCTCCCACGCTTCGCCACGCAGTCCCATTCCCCTTCGTTGGAGGCCATGTGACCAGCAACGTTCTGATCCGGAAGCACGACGGCGGACAGGCCACGTTCTCCACTGAGGACATCGACGCCTTGCGCGCGCAATTGCGCGGTGCACTCTGCCTGCCCGCGGACCCGGGATACGACCAGGCGCGCACGCTGTGGAACGCGATGATCGACCGCAAGCCCGCGCTCATCGTGCGCGCGGCCGGCGCGGCCGACGTGATCCAGGCGGTCAACTTCGCGCATACCCACGGACTGCTGGTCGCCGTCAAGGGCGGCGGGCACAACATCGCCGGCAACGCCTGCTGCGAGGGCGGGCTCATGATCGACCTGTCGCTCATGAAGTCCGTGCGCGTCGAGCCTTCCGCCAGGCGCGCGCGCGTCGAGCCGGGCGCGCTGCTCAGCGACTTCGACCGCGAGACCCAGGCCTTCGGGCTGGCGACTCCGCTCGGCATCAACTCGACCACGGGCATCGCGGGGCTCACGCTCGGGGGCGGCTTCGGCTGGTTGAGCCGCAAGCACGGCCTCACCGTCGACAACCTGGTCTCCGCCGACGTCGTCACGGCCGACGGGCAGCTCCGCACGGCGAGCGATTCGGAGAACCCGGACCTGTTCTGGGCGATTCGCGGCGGCGGCGGCAACTTCGGGGTCGTGACCTCGTTCGAGTTCAAGCTCCACCAGGTCGGGCCGATCGTATTCGCGGGCTTGATCGTCCATCCGCTCGACGACGCGAAGAAGCTGCTCGGCGAATACCGCGAGTTCGTCGCCAGGGCGCCGGAGGAGCTCACGGTCTGGGCCGTCATGCGCAAGGCGCCGCCGCTGCCATTTCTGCCTCCGGCGTGGCACGGCAAGGAGATCCTCGTGTTCGCCTCGTGCTACAACGGCGACCCGGTCGCGGGCGAGAAGGCGCTGGCGCCATTGCGCGCGCTCGGCAAGCCGATCGGCGAGCACGTCGGAGCCATGCCCTACGCCGTCTGGCAGACGGCGTTCGATCCGCTGCTCGCGCCGGGCCAGCGCAACTACTGGAAGTCCCACGACTACAAACAGCTCGACGACGACACGATCGACGCGGTCCTGGCGGCCGTCCGCAAGCTGCCGACGCCCGATTGCGAGACCTTCATCGGCCACCTGGGCGGCGCGGTCAATCGCGTCAAGTCCGACGCCACCGCCTACCCGCACCGGGACGTCGAGTTCATCTTGAACGTTCACACGCGCTGGCAGGACGCGTCGCAGGACAAGGCCTGCATTGCGTGGGCGCGCGAGCTGTTCGATGCCGCCGCGAAGCACGCGACGGGCGGCGTCTACGTCAACTTCATGCCGGAGGACGAGCAGGGGCGGATCAAGGTGGGGGCCTACGGGCCGAACTTCGAGCGCCTGGCGAAGCTCAAGGCGATGTACGACCCCGACAACCTGTTCCAGATGAACCACAACATCGCGCCGGTCCTGGTCTAGCGGGGCTCGAGCTCGACCAGCAAGGTGCCCGCGGGGAGAATGGCCCCGACCTTGACGTCGGCGCCGACCTGCTTCACGCGCCCCGCGCGCGGCGCGGTCACGCCGAGCTCCATCTTCATCGACTCGAGGACGACCAGGGTCTGCCCGTCGGTCACGTCGTCGCCCGCCTTGACCGCCAGGCGGACGACCTTGGCCGGCATGGGCGCGACCATGACGTCGTCCTCCGCCCCGCCGCCTTCGACGCGCGCGCCGCGGCGCTCCTCCTCGACCAGGTGGCGCTCGCCGCCGATCCACACTTCGTAGCCCCCGCCGCCGCCCGCTTTGACCACGATCGCCTCGACCGTCCGCTCGCCAAGCGTGAGCACGAGCCTGCCTCCACCCGCCCACCGGTGGACGAACCGGGAAGCCGCCTCGAGTGCCGTTGGTTGGCCGTCGATCCGCGCGCGCGCTGTCATCTCAGCCTTCCAGCCGGAAACCGGCGAGCGTGGCCCACGGACCGGGGCCCTCTGCCGCGCCGTTCGTGCCCGGCTCCGCGCTGCGCAGCGCGGCCGGTGCCTCCTCGAGCGCGATCGCCGCGGCCGCGAGGAGTTCGGGCGACGGGGGCGCCGCCTTGCGCGCGGCGCGCCAGCGGGGCGCGATCGTGCTCTCGATCATGGAGGTGACGGTCCGGCCTGCCCTGAACTCGGGATCCGCCGCGAGCACGCGCAGGAACGGCAGGTTCGTCACCACGCCCGCGACATTGGTCTCGGCCAGCGCTGCCCCGAGCCGGGCGACCGCGTGTGCGCGATCCTCGCCCCACACGCTCAGCTTCGCGATCATGGGGTCGAAGTCCATGCCGATCACGTCCCCTGCGTGCACGCCCGAATCGACGCGCACGCCCGGCCCGCCCGGAAGCTCGAGCGCCGCGATGCGCCCGCTCTGGGGCAGGAAGTCGTGCGCCGGGTCCTCGGCGTAGAGCCGCGCCTCGATCGCGTGGCCATGGGGCTCGGTGGTCGTGGCGGGCAGGCCGCGCCCCTCCGCGATGTCGAGCTGGAGCGCGACCAGGTCGAGCCCGGTGATCCACTCGGTCACCGGGTGCTCGACCTGGAGGCGGGCGTTGACCTCGAGGAAGTACAGCTCGTCCTGGGAGTCGACCAGGAACTCGGCCGTTCCCGCCCCGCGGTACCGGACGTGCTTTGCGATCGCCTTTGCCGCGTCGGTCAGGCGCGTGCGCAGCGCTTTGGTCATGCGCGCCGCGGGCGCCTCCTCGATGACTTTTTGATGGCGGCGCTGGAGCGAGCATTCGCGCTCGAACAGGTGGACCACGCCGCCCTCGCCGTCGCCCACGAACTGCACCTCGATGTGCCGCACGGGCTCGAGGCGCCGTTCCATGTAGACCGCCGCGTCGCCGAAGGAGGCCAGCGCCTCGCGCGCGGTGCCGGCGAGCGCGTCGGGCAGTTCCTGGGCGCCACCCACCTCGCGCATCCCCTTGCCGCCCCCGCCCATGACAGCCTTGAGCAGCAGCGGGTAGCCGAGCTGGTTCGCCGCGGCAATGGCGTCCCCGGTGGGGGCGCCGTCCTCGCCGACCGGCTGGCCTTCCCACCCGGGCGCGACCGGCAGTCCGGCCTCGCGCGCGGCCTGGCGGGCCCGCTTCTTGTCGCCGAGCGCCTCGAGCGTGTCAGGGCGCGGCCCGATAAAGACGAGGCCCGCGTCCTCGCACGCGCGCGCGAACCGCGCCTGCTCGGAGAGGAACCCGTAGCCGGGGTGGATCGCATGCGCCTTCGCCTGGTGGGCGGCCGCGAGGATGCGCTCGATGTCGAGGTAAGCGGCGCGCGGGTCGTCGTGCTCGAGCTCGATCGCGCGGTCGGCGGCGAGCACGTGGGGCGCGCCGGCGTCGACCGCGTGGTGGATGGCGACGCTGGTCAGGCCGCGCGCCCGCAGCGTGCGGATGATGCGCAGCGCGATCTCGCCGCGGTTGGCGATGAGGACGGTGTCGAAGCGCGCGGCGGGGGGCATGGTGGGCGGCAGTCTAGGCTGCGGCGCGGGCAATTGTAAAGCCGCGGGGGGTGGCTTTCGTTTCGTGGAACCTGTACGGAACGTACAGGGTGTACACTCCGACCACCCCTCGCGGATTTGAAGTCCCCTCCCCGGGCTTGACATCCCGCCCCCGCAGGCGAATTTGAACCATGATGAAATCCATTGCTTCCACCACCGCCCGGCGGTCGTGGTCACGCATGCTGGGCCGCGTCGAGCACCGCGGCCAACGCTTTGCGATCGTGCGCAACGGGGCGCTGATCGCCGCCCTCATCCCCTATGAAGAGGTCGAGATCCTTCGCCAGATCGAGGACGAGCTGGACCTTGCGGAGGCCCGCGAGGCGATCGAGACCGAGCGCGGCAGGGCGCGCCTCGGATGGGATGACTTCCTCAGGTATGCAGGGATGGACGAATGATCGCCCGCCAGGAGGCGAGCATCGAGCTGCTGGAGGCCGTGAAGTGGGCGTTGATGGCCTTCGACTTCAAGACGCGCCATCGATTGAAGCGGCGCATCGAGCGTCTGGCCTTCCGGCCGCGGCCGCCCGAGGCGCACCTGGTGGCGGGGACGAACCATGTCTATCGGCTGTGGTGTGACGGGGTGAGGATCCTCTACCACTACCGCGCGGACCGGATCACGCTGCTCGCCACCACGCAGCATCGCGCCCAACGGCAGATCGACGAGCTGTTCGAGCGGCTTCAGCGCGGCTCGAGCGGCTCCGGCCGCGGCGCCCAGGGCGGGGGCACCTTGTCGCGGAAGGACGCCAGCCCCGCCTGACCCTCCTCGCCCATGCGCGCTTGCGCGATCT
The DNA here is from genome assembly GCA_046595725.1 of Candidatus Eiseniibacteriota bacterium. Classification (GTDB taxonomy): domain Bacteria; phylum Eisenbacteria; class RBG-16-71-46; order RBG-16-71-46; family DASYSL01; genus JANPEF01. The sequence continues at coordinate 5,974 of JBKJOC010000241.1, read as the reverse complement.
GGGAGGGCGTGAACTGGCGGTACTCCTCGAAGGGCACCGCCGTGAAGCGGTGGATCATGCCCTTGATGCGGGCAATCGCATCGGGAGCGGCGGCGAGCATCTCCTCGGCCACACGCACCACCACGCCGTCCAGTTCCTCGATGGCGCAGCGCTCGGAGATCAGGCCGATGCGGCGCGCCTCCAGGGCGTCGAAGCGCTCGCCGCTCAGGAAGTAGCGGCGGGCGTGCGAAGCACCGATCCGGCGCAGGGCGTAGGGCGAGATCACGGCGGGCACGATGCCGAGCCGGGTCTCCGAGAATGCGAACGCCGTCTCGTCGCTGGCGACCACGACGTCGCAGCACGACGCCAGGCCCACGCCGCCGCCCAGGCAGTGCCCGTGCACGCGTCCGATCACGGGGCGCGGGAGCGTGTCGAGCGCGCGGAACATGTCCGAGAGGCGCTCGGCGTCGCGCAGGTTCTGCTCGAACGACTTGCCGCCCGAGGCCTTCATCTCCGCGATGTCCGCGCCGGCGCAGAACGACTTGCCCTCGCCCTCGAGCACGACCACGCGGCAGCCCGGGTCGTCTGCGAGCGCCGTGATCGCGAGCATCAGCTCGTCACACATCTGGGCGGAGATGGCGTTGCGCTCGTCGGGGCGGGTCAGGCGCAGTCGGCGCAGCGGTCCGGCCGCGACGATCGCAACCGTGCCCCAGGTGTGGTCGTTCATGACTGCCCCAAGGAGGCGAGCGTCGCGATGTCGATCACGAAGCGGTAACGCACGTCGCTCCTGCGCACGCGCTCGTAGGCCTCGTTCACGCGCTGGATCGGGATCCTCTCGATGTCGCTGGCGAGATGGTGGGTGGCGCAGAAGTCGAGCATCTCCTGGGTCTCGCGAATCCCGCCGATCGATGACCCGGCGAGCCGGTGGCGGCCCCCAACGAGCGCGAACGGTGCCACCGGCACGGGCGTCTCGGGCAGGCCCACCATCACCATCGTGCCGTCGCGGCGCAGGAGGCCCAGGTACACATTCCAGTCGATGCCCACGGACACCGTGTTGATGATCAGGTCGAAGCTGCCGGCGAGCTTTGCCAGCGTGGCGGGATCAGAGGTGGCGTGGAACTCGTGGGCGCCCATGCGGCGGGCGTCGTCCTGCTTGGAGAGCGAATGGCTCAGCACCGAGGTGTGTGCGCCCATCGCGTGCGCCAGCTTGACGCCCATGTGCCCGAGCCCGCCCAGGCCGACGATCGCGACGCGCTTGCCGGGCCCCGCCTCCCAGTGCAGGAGCGGCGAGTAGGTCGTGATCCCGGCGCACAAGAGCGGGGCGGCGGCATCGAGTGGCAGCTCCTCGGGGATGTGGAGCACGAAGTCCTCGTTGACCACGATGCGCTCGGAATATCCGCCGTAGGTGGGTGTGATCCCGTCCAGCTCGAAGCCGTTGTAGGTGTAAACACCGTTGGGGCAGAACTGCTCGAGGCCCTGGAGGCATTCGTCGCAAGTGCGGTCGGAGTCCACCATGCACCCGACCCCGGCGCGATCCCCGACGCGGAACCTGGTGACGGCCTCACCGATGCGCTCGACCACGCCCGCGATCTCATGGCCGGGCACCATCGGGAACTTCGAGTTGCCCCACTCGTCGAGCACCTGGTGGATGTCGGAGTGGCAGATCCCCGCGAAGCGGATGGCGATTTCGACGTCGTGGGGGCCGGGCTCCCTGCGCTCGAACTCGAATGGAACGAGCGGCGCTCCCGGGCCGTGCGCCGCGTAGCCGAGCGTCTTCACATGCGGAACACGCCGAAGCGTGTCGGTTCGACGGGCGCGGCAAGCGCGACCGCGAGTGCAAGGCCGAGCGCGTCGCGGGTCTGCGCGGGATCGAGGATGCCGTCGTCCCACAGGCGCGCGGTCGAGAAGTAGGGCGAGCCCTCGTCCTCGTAGCGCTGGCGGATCGGCTGCTTGAAGGCCTCGGCGTCGGCGGGGGAAGCGGTGGCGGCCTCGGCCTTGACGGTCCACAGCACATCCGCCGCCTGATCGCCGCCCATGACGCTGATTCGCGCCGAGGGCCACATGAAGAGGAAGCGCGGGTCGAACGCGCGGCCGCACATCCCGTAGTTGCCCGCGCCGAACGAGCCGCCGGTGATCAGCGTGAGCTTGGGCACTGCGGCGTTCGCCACGGCGCTCACCATCTTGGCGCCGTCCTTCGCGATGCCGCCGGCTTCGTAGTCCTTCCCGACCATGAAGCCCGTGATGTTCTGCAGGAACAGGAGCGGCGTTCCCCGCTGGCAGCACAGTTCGATGAAGTGGGTCGCCTTGAGCGCGCTCTCCGAATAGAGCACCCCGTTGTTCGCCAGGATGCCGACCGGCATGCCGTGCAGGTGCGCGAAGCCGGTGACCAGCGTCGGGCCGTAGAGCTGCTTGAACTCGTGGAAGCGCGAGCCGTCGACCAGCCGGGCGATCACTTCCCTTTGGTCGAACGCCTCGCGCAGCGTCATCGGCAGCACGCCGTAGAGTTCAGCCGGGTCGTACGCGGGCGGCTCGACCGGCAGGCGCTCCACGTTCGCGGCCGTGTTGGCGCGGCCGATGAAGTCGCCGCGCCGGCCCAGGTGAGCGAAGATGTCGCGCACGATGTCGAGCGCGTGGGCATCGTCATCGGCCAGGTGGTCGGCCACGCCGCTCCTGGTGGTGTGCACCAGACCGCCGCCCAGGTCCTCGGCGCTGACCACCTCGCCGGTCGCGGCCTTCACGAGCGGTGGACCGCCGAGGAAGATCGTGCCCTGGTTCTTGACGATCACGACCTCGTCCGACATCGCGGGCACGTAGGCTCCGCCCGCGGTGCACGAGCCCAGAACCGCGGCGACCTGCGAGAGCCCCATGGCCGACATCCGCGCCTGGTTGTGAAAGATGCGCCCGAAGTGCCAGCGGTCGGGGAACACCTCGGCCTGGAGCGGCAGGAACGCGCCGCCCGAGTCCACCAGGTAGGCGCATGGCAGGCGGTTCTCGAGCGCGATCTCCTGCGCCCGCAGGTGCTTCTTGACCGTGAGCGGGAAGTACGTGCCACCCTTGACCGTCGCATCGTTGGCGATCACCACGGTCTCGCGGCCGGCGATGCGCCCGATCCCGGTCACGATCCCGGCCGACGGGGCGGCGTTGTCATAGTGGCCGAGGGCCGCCAGCGGCGAGAGTTCGAGGAACGGCGATCCGGGGTCGAGCAGCCGCTCGATGCGCTCGCGGGCGAGGAGCTTGCCGCGACTCTTGTGCTTCGCCGTCAACTCGGGGCCGCCGCCTGCGCGCGCGACCGCGAGCATCCCCGCCAGCTCGCCGGCGCGGGCGCGATGGAACGCGGCGCGCTCCTTGAACAGGGGATCCTGCGTGCGGACTTTGGAGGAGAGGGGGTTCACCGCGCGAAGGTAGCAGGTTCGGCGCGGGGGCGGTAGCATGGGGGCATGAGCGAGACCATGCAATGGGCGTCGGCGCTGTCCGAGGAGCACGACACGCGCAAGGCCGCGCAGGACGCGGCTTCGCGCGTGGCGGCCGACCTGGGCGGCGTCCCGCCCGACCTCGCGTTCGTGTTCTTCTCGACGCATCATCGCGCGAACCCCATCGCCGTCGCCGAGGCGATCGCCGAGACGCTCGTGCCCGAGCACGTGGTCGGTTGCTCGGCGGGCGGAATCATTGGCGCCGGGCGCGAGGTCGAGGAGCGGCCCGCGCTCTCGATCACCGCGGCGCGGCTTCCGGGCGTCGCGGTCCATCCGTTCCGCTTCGACGACGCCGACCTGCCCGACGAGGATGCGCCGCCACGCGCGTGGGAATCGTTGTTCGGCGTCACGGCCTCCGCGAGTCCGCACTTCCTCGTGCTCGCAGACCCGTTCTCGTTCCCGGCGGACCTGCTGCTGCGCGGTCTCGATTACGCATTTCCCAGGAGCGCGAAGGCCGGCGGCCTGGCGAGCGCGGGGGAGCGGCCCGGCCAGAATGCGCTCCTGTGCGACGGGGACCTGCTGCGGCGGGGCGCCGTCGGCGTCGCGCTCACGGGCGCGATCGCGGTCGATACCGTCGTCGCGCAGGGCTGCCGCGCGATCGGCGAGGCCATGCGGGTCACGCGCGCGAGCGGCAACTTCGTGGTCGAGCTCGACGGCCGGCCGCCGCTCGCGGTGCTCAAGGACCTCCTGCCGCAGCTCCCCGAGCGCGACCAGAAGCTGGCGCGGTCGTCGCTCTTCCTCGGCGTCTCGACCGATCCGCTCGACGAGGATCCCGAGCAGCCCGAGTACCTGATCCGCAACATCCTGGGTGTCAGCGCGGACAACGGTGCGCTGGCGGTCGGGGAATTGGTGCGCGTGGGGCAGGCGGTGCGCTTTCACCTGCGCGACGCGCTCTCCTCCTCGGAGGATCTCGATCGCCTGATGGTGCGCTATGCCACCGACCTGCTCGAGCGTGCGAGCGCGACCGCGCCCCGGGGGGCGCTGCTGTTCTCCTGCCTCGGCCGCGGGCAGAACCTGTACGGCCGGCCGGACCACGACACCGACATGTTCCGCGAGAAGCTGGGCGACATTCCGCTCGGCGGTTTCTTCGCCAACGGCGAGATCGGTTCCATCCGCGGATCAACCCACCTCCACGGCTTCACCAGCTCGTTCGCGCTCTTTCGAAGCCCTTCCTGAGAGTCAGCTTCGCGTGTCCATGCATGTCGCGGGATCGTGCAGCCCGCGCGATCGCGCTGCACGCTGCGGGCTGGCGTGCCCGCGTCGTCCGCGCGAAGGGCCGTGCGTCCTGCACCTCCCGGGAGGGAGGCTGAAGCCTCGAGGGTCACGCTTCGGCGCAAGATGATGCGCCACTGTGGGTCGCGCGCCACGTGCAAATCGAGAGGGGCGGAGAGTCTTGGACCGCGTGCCCTTGTTTTCCGCGGTGGCACGCCTGATGCCTGTTCCCCGTCTGGAGTCGGTCCGGAGTACGCGCTGCGGACCGCCCGTATGGCAGGAGGACACCCATCATGGAAACGATGCTCCCCCCTCGCAACCGGTCGTTCGCCTGGACGGCGCCGTTCCTGGCGCTGCTCCTGGCGACGGCCGTGCCGGATCGCGCCGAGGCGCAGCCCGGTCCCGGTGGTCCGAGTCCGGTGCTGCTCCGGGTCGTGGACCAGAACGGGCAGGAACTCACGGGCTCGGTCGTCCGGCTGGTCGGGACGGAGCAACAATGGCAGACGCCCGCCACGGCGCTGCTCGACTTCGGGCCGCAGCTCTTCACGGTCGAGCCGGCATTCCAGGGAGCGATGTTCCCCGGTGGCTGGGTTCGTCCGGCCGCGCCCAATGGGCTCTCGCGCGACGAGTTCCTGTTCGTCGACGGATCGTCCGAGCTGGTCATCCCATGGCGCACCGCGCAGGTCGCGCTCGACGTCGTCGACCAGGGAGCGGTCGCAATTCCCGGCGGCGCGTGGGGCTTCGAGGGCGATGGCGCATTCTTCGCACCCGGCCTCGTCACCGCCCCGATCACCGATGAGGCGGTGTACGTGAGTCTCGCAGGGGCTTCGCGTGACGGCTGGCGCTTCGCCGTCCGCGCCGCGTTCGATGGCCAGGCGATCGACCTCACCCGCGCCGAAGTGCGCGAGGTGAGCGAAGCGACCAGTGGCCTGTCCCTCGAATGGCGCCAGTCGACGTGCAACATGGGCGTGGTCGCCGCCACGGGGGTCCCGATTCGCGGGGCCACGTGGACGATGTTCGGCCACACGTTCGCCGCCGGAGACGCCATCACCCTTCCGACCACCGATGAAGTCCTCTACCCGTCGCTCGCCGGCGCACTGGCGAGCGGTATCCCGGCGACGCTGTTCACCAACACCGCATCGGGAACGGGGAATGCGACCTTCGAAATCCTTGCGGACGGCAGCCTTGCGCCCGCGTTGGTGGACATCAACGGCGCGTCCTTCGGCCTGCGCTGCGGCGTGGCCCCGTTCCCGCCCATCACGACCGGCCTGCTCGACGGCACGGTCCTCGCCGACGGCAAGCTGCGCCCCGAC
>JBKJOC010000200.1:0-7329 GCA_046595725.1 Candidatus Eiseniibacteriota bacterium | reverse complement strand
CTCCCCGAGGGCACGCGCTCGATGGACGTGGTGCGCGCCTGCTTCCCGGCCGGCACGGTCAGCGGCTCGCCCAAGATTCGCGCCATGGAGATCATCGAGGAACTGGAGGCCCACAAGCGGGGACTCTACGCCGGCGCCGTGGGATACTTCGACCGGCACGGCAACGCCGACCTCTGCATCGCGATCCGCACGCTCTTGTTCCATGCCGGGCGCGTGCACCTCGGGGTCGGGGCTGGGATCGTCGCCGACTCGGACCCCGGGCGGGAGTACGAGGAGACGCTCAACAAGGGCAAGGCGCTGCTCGAGGCCCTGGCGCGCGCCGAGCGCGGACTGGAGTTCGTCCCATGATCGCGGTCATCGACAACTACGATTCGTTCACCTACAACCTCGTCCAGTACGTCGGGCAGCTCGGCGGCGATCCCAGGGTGTTCCGCAACGACGCGGTCAGCGTCGACCAACTGGTGGCGATGAAGCCCCAGGGCCTGCTGGTCTCGCCCGGCCCGAAGACCCCGGCCGAGGCGGGCATCTCGAACGACGCGATCCGCGCGCTCTCGGGAGTGGTGCCGGTCCTGGGCGTCTGCCTCGGCCACCAGTGCCTGGCGCACGCGCTGGGGGGGGAGGTCGTGCGGGCGGGCCGCATCATGCACGGCAAGACCTCGCCCATCATCCACCAGGGCCGCGGCCTGTTTTCCGGATTGTCCAACCCGTTCCCCGCCACGCGTTATCATTCGCTGATCGTCCGCAAGGAATCGTTGCCGCAGGAGCTCGAGGTCGTGGCGTGGACGCCGGAAGGGGAGATCATGGGGCTCAAGCATCGCCAGCACGAAACCTGGGGCGTCCAGTTCCACCCGGAGAGCATCCTGACCGAGGAAGGCCTCGCCCTGGTCGCGAACTTCCTCACGCTCTGTGGCGTAAAGCCCCAGCCCCGGGTGGCCCGATGATCCAGGAGCTGTTGCCCCGCATCGTCTCGGGCGAAACGCTCACCGAGGAGCAGGCGTTCGGCGTGATGCAGGACATCCTCGCAGGCGCCGCGACCTCGGCCCAGATCGCAGGGTTTGCGGTCGCGCTTCGAATGCGGGGCGAAACCGTGGAGGAAGTCGCGGGCCTCGCCAGCGCGATGCGCCAGGCGCTGCAGACGTTTCCCGAGGTGCCGCGCCCGCTGCTCGACACCTGCGGCACGGGCGGCGACGGCTCGGGCACGTTCAACGTCTCGACCGCGGTCGCATTCGTCGCCGCTGCCGCCGGCGCGCATGTTGCCAAGCACGGCAACCGCGCGGTCAGCTCGCGCGCCGGAAGTGCCGACGTGCTCGAGGCGCTCGGCGCATCGGTCGACCAGACCCCGGCCGAGGCCGCGCGCATGATCACGGAAATCGGGGTCGCGTTCCTGTTCGCCCCCGCCTACCACTGGGCGTTCAAGCACGCCGCTGAGCCACGCAAGGACCTCGGCGTGCGCACGGTGTTCAACGTGCTCGGGCCGATCTGCAATCCCGCGGGCTCGGAACGCCAGCTGGTGGGCGTCTACGACGATGCATGGGTGCCGCGCCTGGCGCAAGTGCTCGCGCGGCTGGGTGCCGAGCGCGCCTGGGTCGTGCATTCGAAGGACGGCCTCGACGAGCTGTCCGTGTTCGCGCCCACTACGGTGGCGCGGCTCGAGGACGGCAAGATCATCGAGGAGCTGATCGATCCCCGCGCCTACGACCTGGGCCACGACGCTGCCGACCGCAGCGCGGTCCAGGGCGGCGACGCGGCCGAGAACGCGCGCCTGCTCGAGTCGGCGCTGTCGTCCAGGAGCGGCGCGGCGCACGACCTGGTGGTGCTCAATGCGGGCGCGGCACTGGCAGTGGGGGGTCTCGCACCCACGCTCGAGGCCGGGATCGAGCGCGCGGCCGGGCTCATCGACAGCGGCAAGGCGCACGAGAAACTCCAGCAGTTCCTTAAGGTTACGCGCCGCACCTGAGGCACTCCCTCATGCCCGCGACCATCCTCGCCGAAATCGCCGAACACCGCCGCGCCGCCATCGCCGAGCGCAAGAAGGCATTTCCGGACGGCCTGCCGCCACGGCCCGCGGCGTTCGGTCCGGCCCGGCTCGGCGTGTTCCGCAAGGCGCTCCAGCGGCCGGATGCATCCGCGCCCCTGCGCTTCCTGTGCGAGCTCAAGAAGGCCTCCCCTTCGAAGGGACTGTTGCGCGCGGACTTCGACGTCGAATCGCTGGCGAGAGGCTACGCGCGCGGCGGCGCGTCCGCGTTGTCGGTACTGACCGAGCCCGAGTACTTCAAGGGCGACCCGACCTACCTGACGGCGGCGCGCGCGGCGTCGGGCCTGCCGTGCCTGATGAAGGACTTCATCCTCGATCCCTGGCAGCTCGATGAGGCGGTGGCTCTCGGCGCCGACGCGGTGCTCCTGATCGTCGCGCTGCTGCCGCTCGATCGCCTCGACTCGCTCACGCGCCTGGCGCGCACGCGCGGGCTCGACACCATGGTCGAGGTCCACACCGAAGCCGAGCTCGATGTCGCACTCGCCGTCGGCGGCGACCTGATCGGCATCAACAACCGCGACCTCTCGACCTTCGAGGTCGACCCGAGCGTGACGCTCGCACTCAGGCCGCGCGTGCCTTCGGGCGTGACCGTCGTCTCCGAGAGCGGCATTGCCACGCCCGGGGACATCGCCCGGCTGACGCGCGCGAAGGTCGACGCCGCCCTGATCGGCGAGGCGTTCATGCGCCAGGACGACGTTGCTCAGGCGCTGGCGACGCTGGTGGAGGCGGCGCGCGCCGCCGTTCCCGCAACTTGAATGCCGGCGTCTCCGTCGGGATCAAGATCTGTGGCCTGACCAGGCTCGAGGACGCCCTGCTCGCGCTCGATGCCGGGGCCGATGCGCTGGGATTCGTCCTCGCCGAGGGCTCGTCGCGCCGCCTCTCGACGGAGCAAGCACAGGACTTGCTGGGGCGTCTGCGCGAACAGGCGGCTCGTCCGTTTCAGGCCGTGGCGGTGCTGGGGACCCTTGATCCCGAATCCGCGCGCTCCGCGCTGGCCGATCTTGGCTTCGACCGCGCACAACTGGTCGGGTCCGAGGAGCCTCCGGCGGCAGCGCTCCGGGCTGCGCTCCTGGCACTGGGGCCGCTGGCCGCGCGGACCTGGGCAGCCGTGCGGGTGCGCGACGCCGGGAGCCTCGTGGGGCTCGGGGACGCGCCCTGCGAGGCGTTCGTGCTCGATGCCTGGCATGCGGACGCGCTCGGCGGCACCGGCCATGTGTTTGACTGGACGCTCGCCGCGCCGTTCGCCGCGCGCCACCGGGTGCTGCTCGCGGGCGGGCTCGACGCGGGCAACGTGGGTGAAGCCATTCGCGCGGTGCGACCCTGGCGCGTGGACGTGTCGAGCGGCGTCGAGGAGTCCCCCGGGATCAAGAGCGCGGCAAAGGTCCGCGCATTCGTGGAGGCGGTGCGGAATGGTGGATGACAAAAAGCGCGGTCCGGACACAAGCGGCCACTTCGGCCGCTTCGGCGGACGCTTCGCGCCCGAGACCCTGATGACCCCTCTCGCCGAGCTCGAGGCCGCCTATGCCGCCGCGCTCGCCGACCCGGAGTTCGCGCACGCGCTCGAGGATCTGAGGAAGAACTTCTGCGGCCGCCCGACGCCGCTCTACCGCGCGCGCCGCTTCGAGGCCGAACTGGGCGGCAGGGTGTCCGTCTACCTGAAGCGCGAGGACCTGCTCCATACCGGCGCGCACAAGATCAACAACACGGTCGGCCAGGGACTGCTGGCGGTGCGCATGGGCAAGCGCCGCGTCATCGCCGAGACCGGCGCGGGACAGCACGGCGTTGCAACGGCGGCGGCCGCGGCGCACCTGGGGCTCGACTGCGTGGTCTACATGGGCGAGGAGGACATGCGCCGACAGCACCTCAACGTCCAGCGCATGAAGCTCCTGGGCGCCGAGGTGCGCGGCGTCGGCTCGGGCCAGAAGACGCTCAAGGACGCGATCAACGAGGCGATGCGCGACTGGGTGACGAACGTCGAGGACACGCACTACATCCTGGGCTCGGTCCTGGGTCCGCATCCATTCCCCGCCATGGTGCGCGACTTCCATTCCGTGATCGGCCGCGAGGCGCGCGCGCAGTTCGAGGCGATCGAGGGCGCGGGCAAGGTGCCCGACCTGCTGGTGGCGTGCGTCGGCGGAGGCTCGAACGCGATCGGCCTCTTTCACGAGTTCGTGGGCATGCCCGGCGTGCGGCTGGTGGGCGTCGAGGCCGCCGGACGCGGCATCGCCACCGGGCTCCATGCCGCGCGGCTCGCGTCCGACGACCCGACGGTGGGCGTGCTCCATGGCACCGAGACCTACCTGCTGCAGGACGAGCACGGCCAGATCCGCGCCACGCACTCGGTGTCAGCCGGGCTCGATTACCCCGCGATCGGCCCCGAACACGCGTGGCTCCACGAGCAGGGACTCGCGCGCTACGACAGTGTGACCGACGAGGAGGCACTTGCCGCATTCCGCCAGCTCGCCAGGCTCGAGGGTATCCTGCCCGCGCTCGAGACCGCGCACGCGCTGGCGTGGCTGGCGCGCGAGGCGCACACCCTTGCTCAGGGGACACGCGTGATCGTGAACCTCTCGGGGCGCGGCGACAAGGATGTCGAGGAAGTGCTCCGGGTCGAGCGCGAGGGTTTTGCGAACTAGCGAGAGTCGGTCGTCCGCACGCGCACGAGCGCGCGGTGACGGACCGATTTCGAATCCACTCCCGCCACGGGATGGGGTGTGAGCTCGGCGAGCGTGATCGAGACTCCGAGCGTATCGACCGGAAACTGGTTCGCCACGTCTTCGCGGCCGGTGCCGCCGGCCAGGACCGCCAGGATGCTCACCGGGGTCTTTGCCTCCGCATCCGGCAGGAGCGTGAAGCGCACGGTCGCCGTGCCGGCCCAGACGCACTGGACGCCCTCAGGGCAGCGCGACTCGTTGACCACGTTGGCGAACGTGATCCGCCCACCGTTCTGGAGGCCCGCGCTCTGCCCCTCGTTGAGGGAGAGCGACTGCGCGGGCCCGCCGCCCTTGACGTGCGCGCACGAGGCCGCGGCCACAGCCAGCGCAAGGACGATTGCGATGCTCCCGATCATTCTCATGGAACCCAGCGTAACAATCTTTGAAGGTGGAGAGAAGCCTCAGGGCCGGATGGTCCCCGGGGAAGGGGCGTCCACAACTGCCGGCTGAGAGCGCGCGTGGAATGCCTGCAGCGAGTCCATGACGGCGGCCCGGCCCGGATAGCCGAGCACGCGCCCGACCTCGCGACCCCCGGGCGTCACGACGACCAGGGTGGGAAAGCCTTCGACCTGGAACTCCTCCTCGAGCGAATCGACGATCGCGGGATTCCTGCCTTCTTCCTGCCGGCGGTCGAGCACGCGGGCGGGTACGAACATCGAGGCGATGCGGCCCGCATGGCCCGGCTCGCTGAACACCTCCTCCTTGAGGCGGTTGCAGGGACCGCACCAGTCGGCCGTGAAATCGTAGAGGATCGGCCGCCGATGGAGCACCGACGCCTGGGCGGCCTCGGCGGGAGCGAGCCACTGGATGCGCTCGACGCGCTTGAGATTCCCGACGCTCTCGACCTTTTCGACGGGATGCTTGCGCTCCCACAGCGCGTATCCCGCCCGCGCCAGCAGGAGGATCCCGAGGATGACCAGCAGGACGCGCGGGAGCGAGCGTGTCGACTCAGTCGGTGGCATACGACAGCTCCTTTCGATTGACCATGGCGATCGCGACTACGAGCCAGAATACGATCGTCGAAGCCACCTGGAAGAACGCATGCGGCGAGAACGCCCCGCCGTGAAGCAGCCCGATGAGCGCGAGCTTGGGAGCGAACCAGGGCTCGGCGTAATCCTTGACCCGGCCGGCCACGGTGCGCAGCGGCTCCTTCTGGACGACCTGCGCGACGAAGCCGAGAATCCCGAATCCGATGTTCGCGCCGGCCAGCACCGCAAGATCGGTCAGCCCAGGCACGAGCGCCGACAGGCCCACGACCACCGCGGTCGTGCCCGCGACCTGGATCACCTGCTCGAGCGCTGCGAGGCCGGCGTCGGCGATGGGAAAGCCGGTCCCGATCGCGATTGCATACGGCAGCACGGCGCACGCCGCGGCCAACAGCGCGACCGCCAGAGCGCGCGATAGAACCCACGACCAGCGTGTCAGTGGACGCGTGAACGTGATCTGCGGCGCGCCGCTCGAGAACTCCTGCCCCAGCACGCCCGCGGCGAAGACGAGCGCGAGCATCGCGCCGTGGGTCGAGGGCGCGATGACGCGCGGCATTTCGCGCATCACCAGGACCAGCAGGTAGGGTGCGGCCGCAAACAGGATGAACGCGCCTGCGAGCGCGAGGCGGACCGGGCTCCTCAGGCGCTGTTCGATGGTGGCGAGGAAGATCTCGCGGTTCACGGCCGCACCTCGATCGGCGTCTCACCAGGCACGCCCTCGAGGAACAGGCGCTCGAGCCGGCCCTCCTCGGAGCGCGCCTCGACCACCGGCATTCCGGCGGCCAACAGGGCACCCAACAGGCGCGTCGAGCCCGCGTCATCGGCCACCGCGAACACGGCTTCGCGCGTCGCGCCCGGGGGATGTAAGAGCTCGGCGGAGGCCTGGGCAGCAACGCTCCCGAGAGCCGCGGCCGCCAGCGGGTCGGGCGCTCCCGTGAACACGCTGGCGAAGCGCACGCGCAGGTGGCGTCTGGCCGCGGCGCCGGCGTGCAGCACCTCGATCGCCTGCACGCGCCCGTCGCGCAGGAACGCGACGCGGTCGCAGATGCGCTCGACCTGCTCGAGCTGGTGGCTGTTGAGCACGATCGTGGTGCCGCCCGCCCGGGCCTCGGCCAGCAAGCGGCGGAACAAAAGGACGCCCGCCGGATCGACGCCCGAGGCGGGTTCGTCGAGGAACAGCCAGCGCGGTCTGGCCAGCAGCGCCTGCGCCAGGCCGATGCGTTGGAGCATGCCGCGCGAATAGGCCTTGAGCGCCTTCCGGGCCGCTCCGCTCTCGAGGCCGACGCGCTCGAACGCCGCCTTGACGTCGACCGCTCGATGCTCGGGCGGGAGGGAGGCAAGCGCGTGATGGTGGCGCAGGAATCGTTCGCCCGTCATCCAGCGGTCGAACAGGAGCCGCTCGGGCAGGAAGCCGACTTCGGACTTGACGGCGAGGTCGTCAGGGGAGCGGCCGGCGATCGTGATGCTGCCCCGGGTGGGGCGCAGGTGCCCGAGCAGGCAACCGAAGAAGGTGGTCTTGCCGGCGCCGTTGGGACCGATGATGCCGATCGCCTCGCCGGGGGCGATGTTCAGGCTCACGTCGTCCAGGGCACGC
>JBKJOC010000197.1:0-9421 GCA_046595725.1 Candidatus Eiseniibacteriota bacterium | reverse complement strand
CCCTTGAGCCGCGGGTCGCGCGCCTGCTCGACCGACGCGAAGAAGGCGTCGATGTCGAGATGGAGCACGTCACCCATCGAGCATCACCGAGGTCAGGCGCCAGGTCAGCTCGTGCGCGTTCAGGCACAGCTCGTACACGTCTCCCGAATCGACCGAGCACGCGAAGTAATAGAGCGGCTGGCGGCCGACGCGGTCCTCCCAGCGCGCGTTGACGCGCGCGATGCGATGGCTCTGGGTTCCCCTGCGAAAGATGACCGGGGTGGCCTGCCCCCCGGCGAAGTCCGCGCGCACGCGGACCGGTTCGTCCAATTTCTCGACGCGCATGCCGATCTCCAAGGGTTCGCGCCCGGGGGTGAGGGACGTCGCCAACCTACTGCACATCTGTGCAGTGGTCAAGCGGGGCGCGGCAGGGTAGCCTGCCGGCGTTGATTCCCACCCCTTGCCGGAGGTCCCATGCCGCGCCGCCTTGTCCTGACCCTCGCCCTCGCCCTGGTCCTCGCTGCCCCCGCCCGCGCGCAGTCCGTCTGGCTCGACCGCGAGCCGCGCCCGAGCGTCCTCGCGGAGGTCTACTTCCCGAGCTTCGACGGCGCCGACAGCCACTTCCCCACCTGGACCTGGTTCGCCGCGACCCGGCTTCCGATCGGCCGCACCACATCGTTCGTCGCCGAATTGCCCTACGTGCGCTGGGAGTTCGGCTCGGGGCTGACGAACTCTTCGGACGCGTCGATCGGCAATCCCTACCTGGGCGTCGAGATCGCGCCCCACCCCACCGGACCGCGCTTCGAGATCGGCGCGCGCGTGCCGCTCATGAGCGACGACAACCTCACCTCGTTCCTCGTCGGCTACCTGACGGATGTCGAGCGCCAGGAGGCGTTCGTCCCCCACGTGGTGGCGATGCGCCTCGGCATGCACTATCACCATGCCGCCGACGAGGGCTCGCGCGTCGCCTACGACCTGCGCCTCGTACCCTCGGCCTGGATCACGACCGACGACTCGTTCCTCGCCGACAACGAGGTGTTCATCGGCTACGGCGGCACCGTGCGCTACGAGGGTGAGCACGTCCGCGCCGGCGGCGGGTTCACCGGCCGCTGGAACGCCACCAACGACGGCGGCGACTTCGGCGAGAGCTCGTTCCACCAGCTCGACCTCGCGGCCGACTTCCTCAGGGGCCCGGTGCGGCCGGGCATCCAGCTCAAGGTGCCGCTCGACGCCGACCTGACGAGCTTCATCGACACCACTGTGGGCGTGAGCCTCACGATCCTGCCCTGATGGAGACCCCGCGCACGGACGAAACGCCGCTCGAGATCGGGCCCGAGGAACTCTCCGCCCTGCTGGCCGGGCCCGGCGCGCCGCTCCTGCTCGACGTGCGCCAGCCGGACGAGCACGCCTTCGTGCGGCTCACGCCCAGCCGCCTCGTGCCGCTGGCCGAGCTCGAGGTGCGCGTCGGCGAGCTGCCGATCGGCGCGCCGCTGGTCGCCTACTGCCATCACGGCGTGCGCTCGCGGCACGCCGCGCTGTGGCTGCGCGCCCACGGCTTCCCGCAGGCGCAGAGCCTGGCCGGCGGGATCGACGCCTGGACCCGCCGCGTCGACCCGGCGTTGCCGCGCTACTGACGCGATGGAGACCACGGCCGAGGCGCTGCGATCGATCGCGACGCAGTACGCGGCCTGCACGCGCTGCGCGGAACTGGGGATTCCTCCCGATCCGCGGCGCGAATCGTTCGCCCGGATGGCCGAGGCCCAGCGACCCGAGCGGATCCGCGTCCTGTTCATCGCCGAGTCGCCGCCGCAGCGGAACCGGCGCGGCCGCTGGTCCTACTTCTATTTTCCGGAAGAGAAGCCGCCGGGCGAGGACGCCTCGACGCTGTTCTGGGCGCTCGCCGAGGTGCTTGCGCTGCCCGAGTCGTGCGGCTTCACGTACGCGCACGCCTTTCGCCAGCGCGTGACGCTCAAGCGCGTCCTGCTCGAGGAGTTCAAGCAGCGGGGATTGTGGCTGCTCGATTCCGCCAAGTGCGCGGTCAATGGCCTCGCCGAGGGCGAGCCGCGCCGGCGGGCGGTGACGCGCTGCGCCGAGCACTGGCTGTGGCGCGAGCTGCGCGCGATCGAGCCCGAGCGCATCATCCTCGTCAAGGCCTCGGTGCGCGACCTGCTGGAGCCGATGCTGACGCGCTGGGGCCTCGGGCCCCGCCTGCTGGCGAGCGAGCGGATTCCGCACCCGGGATCGGGCCAGCGGGGAAATTTTCGGGTGGCGATGCAGCGGCTGATCGGCCGGCATCCGGAGATCTTCGCGCCGCGGGGAGCGGCGGGCGGGGACGTGCGATGACCCGGAAAAAAAAGAGGCCGGGGAGCACGAGTGCATGCGACCGGAGGTCCCAAGTCAGACCGCGCTACACTGCGTAACCCCCCGGCTCGTCGAAGTGGGCTCCGATTTCCGGTTCCTTTCGAGTGTGAACCTGCCCGGTCGGAAGGGTCAAGGAGTTTGCAATCGCGAAGCGCGCGGAGCCGAACTTTCCCGCCCGGACTCCGCTACTCCCCGTATTCCTCGCCCTGCATTTCGGCCGCCGAGGCCCGGGCGCGTGCTCCCGGACGGTCCGGAGAAGCCAGGTAGAGAGCCAGTCCCACGAGGAGCCCCCCGAGTGTCGCCTCGAGTCCCAGGAACGCCGCCACCTTGAGGGGCGCGAACGCCGGACTGACGAAGCGCACGAGCCAGCCGGCGGCCTCGCCCAGCAGCGCGAAGGCGAACGTGCTCGCGATCAGCGTGGCGCGGGCGCGGGTCGACCACGGCAGGAAGATCGCCAGGTGGGTCAGGAGCAAAAGCACCAGCGCCATCATGGGCAGGTGCACGTGGGTGACCTCGAGCATGGACCCGTAGGTCCGCGGCTCGAGGAAGCGCGCCTCGTCGCCGCGGTAGTAGGCGACCACGGTTCCGGGATCGAGCGTCATGTTCTTGAAGTACATGAGCGCGTTCGTGATCCAGAGCCCCATAAGGAGCACCAGCGTGCAGCCCAGGGTGAGCCGCATGAGGGGATGGTTCCGAAACCCACCGGACTGCAGGTATTTCATCGCCGCCCCGGCCCGGTGGCCGCCTCGAGCGCCCGGTGGAGGGCGAGGGTGCGCCGCACGGAGGCCGCCACCGCGCGCGCCGTCAGCGTCGCGCCCGACAGGCTCGGAATCAGGAGCCCGGGCTTCAGGTCCTTCGACAGTGCCCGGCCGTCGAAGCGCTCGAGCCAACGCGAAGGCGGCAGGTAATCGGCAGGCTCGTTGAAGGCGAGAACTTCGACCGCGCCCACCTTGCCCTGGGGCGTGACCACGATCATGACGGTCTCCAGCTGGCTGCGCACGGTGTGGGTGTCGAGGTAGGCGGTTCCCACCAGGGAGTCGCCGACCAGGCCACGATACGCCACCACCCGCGCCGACGCGAGCTTCGCCCCCGCCGCCTGCTCGACGCGCGCGGCCTGGTCCTTTGCCAGGTAGACGGTTCGCGTCTCGATGCGCGCCCGCGCGCCGAACGCCTGGGCGAGCGCCTTCTCGCGCGTCAGGAGCACGCGCGCGCCCGCCACGGCCGGGAGAAGGCCCAGGGCGAGCACCGCCGCCAGCGCGACTCCCGGTCTCAGAACAGGTACCCGAGCGCGACGCCGAAGCGATCGAGCGCCGATCCGTTCGGCGTCCAGTTGTTCCGGAAGTCGGCCTTCACCACGATCTGCGGGTCCGGATAGAACGCCGCGCCGAACGTCCACGCCTTGCGGTCGTTGTCCGGATCCTTCGAGAACCCGGCCGGCACCTCGGATTGCGTGTTGTAACGCTCGTATTGCACGAACGGCCAGAGCGCGACCGATGAGCCCTTCGCCACCAAGCGCAGGACGTCATAGGACAGGTTGACGTAGGCGCCATAGCTCTTCGAGCCCACCGATTCGTCCCCGACGTAACCGTTCGCGTCGTTGAGCAGCGCGGCCTCGTCGACCGTGCCGCGCGCGCCCAGCGCACGCAGCCAGAGCCCGTGGTTCTTGTACTCGGCGTGGCCCTCGACGATCGTGGCCCGCGCCGTGAACGGTTCCCCCAGCAGCGTGGTCGCGTTCTGCGCCGTGCCGCCGCTGAAGGCCGAAAGTCCGACCCGCGTTCCGCCGCCCTGCCACTCGAGGCGTCCCGTGACGGCAACGTCGTCGAAGATGCTCTCCGAGCCGCTCTGCCGCGCCTCGTAGGGACCGCTGTCGGCGGTGAACCCCGCAATGCCTGCATCCGGCTCGGCCACGCCGCGCAGGCTCTCGGTGACGTAGGCGCGGTACGACAGTCCGTTCGCGAATTGGCCGTAGAGCCCGGCGCCGTTCGCGCGCCAGGTCGAGGGCACGACGTTGCGCTCGGTCTCCGGACGACGCGTGGTGAGGAACGTCGGCGGCTCGTGCAACTCGTTCATGAAGCCCATGGGGACCAGCAGCAGGCCGGCGCGCACGTTGAGCTCGGGCCGCGCCAGGAAGTCGAGGTAGGCGAACTCGACCGACACCGACCCTGAGAGCTCGGTCGAGGCATGCTCGAACTCGATCTCCGAGTTGAACAGCGCCCGGTCCGAGAACTTGTAGCCGAAGTACGTGATCGCCCGCAGGAAGTCGAGGCGCGCGCTCTCGCCCGCCGGCGTGCCGCCGTCGGTTTCCTTCCGGAACGACTCGTAGAGCATCTCGCCGTAGCCGCCGATCGAGACCCCGCGCTTGACGCCGTAGACCTTCGATGCCGCCGGGCCAAGCCCGGAATGGCTCCCGCCCGTCGGCGCGGCGACGTCGCCGATCTTCAGGTCGTCGACCTCCCCGGCAAGCACGTCGAGTCGGCGCGCCAGTTCCTCGTTGCTCGGCGCTCCCGCCGCTGCGCCCGCGGCGTCGCCCTGGGAGTTGAGCGCCGGGGCGGCCGGGAACAGCACCGCGACCGGACCACCGGCGCGCTCGACGCGCACGCCCTGCTCCGCCTTAGGGTCGGGCGTGAGCATCACCGCTTCGAGATCCGGCTGGGTCCGCGCCCACGCCAGGCCCGCCTCGGGTCCCATCACATAGAGCGCGGTCGAGGCGCAATCCGCGTCGGTCGCGCTCGCGGCGATTGCCGAGGCCGAGCCCCATGCCTCAGCCGGACGTCCCGTGCGGGGATCGAGGATGTGGTTGAGCAGGATTCCGCCAGCGGCCAGCGAGCGCTCGGACGCCGCGCTGGTCGAGAGGGAGCGGTCCTTGAGCTGGAGCGTCACCACACCCCGGGCGCGCTCGAGCGGGGATGCGATCTGGACGGTCCAGGCCTCCGCCCCGATGGGAGCGCCGAGCGCGTAGACCTGTCCGCCGAAATTGACCAGCGCGCGCGTCACGCCCCCCGCGCGCAGCGTCTCGACCGCGCGGTCGATCGCCCAGCCTTTCGCGATTCCGCCCAGGTCGAACGCCATGCCCTTGACGGGCAGCGTGACCGTGCGGGCCTCCGGGTCGAGCGTCACCTCCGCGCCCCGGACCAGCTGAGCGGCCCGGAGGCGAGCCTTCTCCAAGGGGATCCTTCCGGCGCCGCGCAGGTCATAGGCCCGCGTCAGGGGCTCGACCGTCGCGTCGAAGGCTCCCCGGGTGCGCCGGGTCCACTCGGTCGAGCGCGCCAGGACGTCGAACAGTTCCGCCGACGCGGACTGGACGCGGGCCGAGCGCGCAGCGGCGTTGAAGCGCGCGAGATCCGAGTCCTCCCGCCAGTTGCTCGCCACGTTCTCGAGGCGCGCAATGGTCTCGAACGCGGCGGTCGCCGCGGTCTCGAGGGCGACCTCGTTCTCGCCCTGGAGCACGATCGAGCAGCGCGTACCCATGAGGATGCGCTCGCGCTCGATGGTCACGTTCGCGGGCGCGGCAGGAAGGGTCTCCGCCGGCGCACGGCCGGCGCAGGCAGCAAGGACGAGAACAGCGACCACTGGAGAGAGACGCAGGCTCACGACAACCTCCGTGAAGGGAACGTTCCGTGCACGCAGCGGATCCGGGCACTCCGGCGGCCGGATCGGCTCTAACTGCAATTGAGACTCAGTCTCAATTGAACCGCAGAATGCCTCACTCTTGGGCTTGCTGTCGAGCGCATTTTGGCAAGCCACGGGCAGTGTCCCGGTGGCCCTTCCCAGGTCTCAGGTCGGGCCCTGCCCGTTCGCGTGCCGCTTGAGCCTGAGGGCGAGGTGCCGCTTCACGTCCGGCCACTCACCGGCAATGATGCTGAACATCACCGAGTCGCGGGCGCTGCCGTCCCGCCGCGCCTGGTGATGGCGCAAGACGCCGTCCTTCTTCGCGCCCAGAGCCGCGATCGCCCGCTGGGACCCGAAATTGAAGTTGTCCGTCCGGAAGCCGACCACCTTGCAGCCCAGGTCCTCGAACGCGTGGCCGAGCAGCAGCAACTTGCACGCCGTGTTGACGTGGCTGCGCTGCCATCGCGCGGCATACCAGGTCCAGCCGATCTCGACGCGGTCGATCGCGGGTACGATGTCGTGATACCGCGTCGTCCCCGCAATCGTTCCGGTCGCAAGCTCTCGCACCGCCCAGGGCAGCATGTGCCCCGCCTTCAAGCCCCCGAGTGCGGTCGCCAGGTAGGGATCAAGCTCATTAGGCGCCGGGACGGACGTGAACCAGAGATCCCACAGGCAGCCATCGGCGGCGGCCGCGCCCAGGCCGTCCTTGTGCTCCGGCGAAAGCGGCTCGAGGCGGACGCCGTGGCCTTCGAGCGTGAGTGGAGCGACTTCGATCACGAATCACCTCCGGCCATCAGGATGGAACAAAAGTCTTGAGGCGATGAATCCGCAACGCAAGCGCATTCGCGGCAGTGACCGCTCAGGGGCGAGACGCGGGGAGCGGCACGAACGTTTCCGCGGCGCCGCTGGCCCGGAATGCGATCGCACGCCCCCCAACCGTCCCCCCCACCTCGTACACGCCGCGCATCTGGAGGAACACCCGGCCCGCCCCGAGTCGCGCGGCCTGGGGCCCATTGCCTCCGGGGAGCGAGGCCACGACATCCTCGACCCGGAAGCGGACGCTCAGGGAATCGTCTTCGGTCACCGCGTCGAAGCGAACCTCGCTGGGTGCCTCGACCACGCGGGATCCGATCCGCGGCCCCGCATGCCATCCGGCGTACTCGAACGCGCGCGGCTCGAGGAATCCCAGGAAGCCGTCGCGCCCGGTCACGAGGACGAAGCGCCGGCCGTCCCTTGCCGCCAGGTCCGGCGCATGGACCGCCCCGTAGACCAGCCCGAATTCGTGGTCGACGCTCTGGGTCTGTCCCCAGTCCCAGCGCACGCTCCTCCACACGCCCCAGTTGTGATCGTGATACGCCGGCGCGTCGCGGAACTCCACCCTGCGACCGCCGGCGGTGATCGAACCCTCGCCCCGCGCGATCGCGGCGGGCACGACGTAGCCCGACTCGAAACCGTTCTCGCCCTTGAGCGCGATCGGCGGATAGTACGCGCGGGGCGACGGCGCGATCGCGAGGTCCACAAGAACCGGCGAGCCGCCGAGGAGATCGCGGAAGCGGGCGCGCAGGAGGTAGCGGCCGTCCTCGAACGCCACCGTGGCGGGGCCGAGCCGCGCGCCCACGTCGTCGAGCGGGACCGCGGTCGAGTCGATGCGCTGCGCCGTCACGTAGCGGACGGGGGCGGCGCCCGGGGCACCGAGTTGGACCGAGAGACTGCCGAGCGCGCGCCCCGACCAGGGATCGCCCGCCACCAAGAACGAGAGGTAGGCGAAGCGCCCGCTCGCGGGATCGACCAGGTTGAAGTAGTACCACTCGGCCCATTGCTCGCCCTGGCCCGGCGCGGGCCGGTGCCAGTGGTCCATCTCGGGATAGAGCGCGGCGCCCTCGAGCAGCGCAAACCGCTCCTCACCGGGGCTGTCGCGCCACGAGTCGGGCAGGCGCGAAACCCCCGCGGCGCGCTCGAGCGCCGGCACCCCGGCGCTGGCAAGCGACTGGATCACGCGGCCATGCGCGCGCAGGAACACCGGTCGACCCGCCCAGGTGGGCGCGGCCGAAGCGATGTCGCGCGCGAAGCGCGGACCCATGAGCAGTTGCCGGTGAATGAAGCGCGCGTTCGGCACCGTCGAGAACATGGCGGACACGCCGCCGAGCTTCATCACCTCGACGTCCGTGCCCTGGGGGACGAGCACCAGGTCGGCGCCGCCGACCAGGTCCTTGTCGCGCGCCTGCTCGACGATCGCCTCCCCGACCGAGAGCAGCGCGATCATGACCCCGACCGCGAGCGCGAAGCCGAGCAGGAAGAGGGCGCTCCGGCCGGGACGCACGGCGAGGTTTCGGCGCGCGAGCAGCCACATCAGCTGAACGTCTCCTCGACGATGTGGCCGTCGCGCAGGTGGAGCGTGCGCCGCGCCTGGGCGGCGAGCGCGGGATTGTGCGTCACCAGCACGATGGTCAGCCCGTCGGCGGTGAGGCGTCCGAGCAGGCGCGCGATCGCGTCGCCGGTCGCCTCGTCGAGCTCGCCCGTCGGCTCGTCGGCCAGCAGCAGGCGGGGCCGGTTCGCCAGCGCGCGCGCGATCGCGACGCGCTGCATCTCCCCACCCGAGAGCTGCGACGGGCGATGGTCGCGCCGCTTCGACAACCCCACGTAGTCGAGCAGCTCGGCGGCGCGCTCGTCGCGCTCCTTCTTGGGGACGCGCGCCTCGAGCATCGGCAGGAGCACGTTCTCCGATGCGGAGAGCATCGGCAGGAGAAAGAAACGCTGAAAGACGAAGCCGACGCGCGTGAGCCTGAGCCCCGTGCGGGCGCCGTCGCCCAGGCCGGCCAGGTCCTGGCCCTCGAACAGGACGGTGCCGGAGCTCGCGACGTCGACCGCGCCGAAGAGGTTGAGCAGCGTGCTCTTGCCGCAGCCGCTCGGTCCCATGAGCGCCAGGTACTCGCCCGCCGGCACGCCGAGCGAAACGCTCGAGAGCGCATGCACGTCGCCGCCGGGCATCGGATAGACCTTCGAGGCCGCCTGCGCCTCGACCACGAACGGGTTCACGTGACCTCCCGATGGAGCGTCAGCGCGATGTTCGTGCGGGACGCGAGCCAAGCCGGATAGAGACCTGCAATAGTTGCAGTTACGAGGACGAGACCCACCGTGTTGATGAGCGCCCCCGGCGTCGGGACAAAGAACGAGAGCCCGGCCGGAATCCCCGGAGAGCTGGTCAGGATGGCGTCGAGCCCGCGCGCGGCGAGCGCGCCCAGCGCAAGCCCGGGCAGGAGCGCGAGCAGCGCGAGCACGAACCCCTCGACCAGCACGAGCAGCACGACGCGCGGCGCCTTGAGGCCGAGCGCGCGCAGGATCGCGATCTCGCCCTGGCGCTCGTTCACCGACAGCGTGAGCAGCGTGAGGATGAGCAGGAACGTGACCAGCAGGCTGACCGTTCCCAGGATGAGCGAGAACTGCTGGAAGTAGGAGAGCTGGCCGCGGATCT